>JAIWNQ010000267.1 GCA_020216745.1 Candidatus Hydrogenedens sp. | reverse complement strand
TGTAAACAATTAATCTTAAACATATAAAAAAATTTAATTATATTTATTGTTTTTATTAGAAGTGTAAATAATTATCTATATTCTACATATTTTAATAGTTGGAGTCAAATTTTTAGAACCAGTTTTTTATCCAGTTAACTATGGTCTGTGGATGTTCTTGTGTGATAAAATGAGTTGCCTTAGGAATTTTTACAAGAAATGCCTTTGGTATTTGTTCTAATTGATAATATGCGATGGGTAATAGTTCACTTTTTTCGCCGTAGATGATTAAGGTAGGTACATGGATTTTCTTCAGTTTATTAAACCATCCTTTAGGGTTTCCAAATAAATACTGATATGACTCTATTTCTGGACTGCACTTTAATAAATAATCATTATTTTCATTTACTATGAATCCATGTTTTTTATATATCTCCCACATGTTCATGTCCCAGCTTTTGTAAGGATGTTTGTTCCTTAATTGATTATCTAATTGTTCTTTGCTAAACAAAGGTCGCCGTTTTCTGGCTATTTCAGACATTATTTCTTGTCTAAAATCAAATATATCGGGACCAATAATAGGTTCAATAAGAATTATTTTTTTCCATTGAATATTCTTATTAAATAAGGTTGCCTGACTTAGACAGGCAGCACCAAATGAATGACCTACACCATAAAAGTGATGTTTATTTGTTGTATTTTTGATATATTCAGTTATAGCGATTAGGTCTCTTAAGTGTTTATTCCAATCGTAAAAGTTAATATTATCGGGTTTACTGGAATTTCCATGGCCTCTTGCATCATAAGCAAAACAATGAAATTTGGTGAGCAGTTTTTCTGCAATTGGTTGCCATAGCATTCCTAATCCACCTGTGAAATGGCAGAAAATTAATGGAGGTCCTATGCCACCAAAGTCGTAAATTGATAGTCTTATATTTGAATCAACTTTTAAGAAGTGTTGTTTCATTGTTAATTTATTGTTTTTTACAATTCCATATTTAGTTCTATATTTTGTTAAACTTTATTCAATAATTACAAACAAGAAGGAAGTTTTGCTATGAGTAGTATGAAGATAACACGACGTTTTTTTATTGTAAGTTCAGTGTCAGCTGGTACTGCAATAGTGAGTAGTTCCAAAGCATCTGCAAGAAATGAAACTTCAAAATCACCTGTCGGGATGGAAAAATCAAATACGGTTAGTGAAAATAAGTATACATTAACTATATCTGGTAATGAGAAGAGTATCAAATTGCTTCAATTTACGGATATTCATTTTAATCCATATAGAAAAGATAAGAATATAGATAAAACGACAGAAGAGATAATTAAAAAACTGATTGACCTTACACAACCTCATTTAATTGCTATAACAGGCGATGTTTGGAATGAGAATGCTTTTGGTAGGGGGCTTTCATATCTTGAAACAGCTGTTGAATTTTTTGGGTCGCTTGGAGTGCCATGGTTGTATACTTGGGGTAATCATGATAAATTGTCAGATTATACGAAGGGGCATGACATTCTGGCAAAAGGGAAGAATTCGATGTATCGCGGAGGGATAGCAGAGGGTAATTACGAGGTAATTGTTGCAAAAACAAGTGGCGAGAGTCTCTGGAGATTTGTTTGTCTCAATTCAAATAATGTTGGTTTGCGAGACGAACAGCGACAATGGGTTTCACAATGGGCTGAAGCCAACGCAAACATTTCCATTCCTACTTTTATGGTGTGCCATATTCCAATATATCAATATCATACTATTTGGGAAAGTGAAGTGGCTTCTGGTGTTAAATTTGAGAATGTATGTTATGAAGCAGAACGTGGTGAATCGCTTGCCTATCTTAAGAAGATACCAGGGTTAAAAGCGTGTATATGTGGTCATGACCATGTAAATGATTATTCGGGCATTATTGAGGGTGTGGACCTTATATATGGAAGAGCCACAGGATTAGGTGGTTATGGAAGTGATTTTGTTCCTAAAGGAGGGAAGTTATATGCCTTATATCCAGATACAGGTGAATATGAATGGGTCTCAATTACACCTGATAATAAGAGATGGTATCCTGAAAAAGGTGTTCAGATAGAGAAAAAAGAGGAATTGCCCTGGTACAACGAACTTCCTAAAGAGTAAATCAAATGTATTAATAAATGTAATTTTAATTAATCATTATTTGTTGGATTATTTATAACAATTACGGGTTGAGCAACAATACCTTTGTCAGCTTCATGAACTAAAAATTCAACTTTTTGACCAACTACTAAATCTTGAAAGTTTTGATTTTTTAAGGCGGAATAATGGAAGAAAACATTTTTTGGAAATTTCTGGCATGAAATAAAACCATAACCTTCTTTTAAGGAGTGTATTTTACCTTGAAAATATTCTTTTATTTTGGTTTGTGATTCTTGTTGTTCTTCCTTAATATCATAGAACAGATTTAATATGTCATTGTCTTCCTCTTGTAGTCCTTTTTCAATCAAGTTGTGCATATTTAATGGATATGTAGAGGACTCTAATAACTCTGCAGAGGTAATTGTGGAACAATCTACTCCTGACTCATCTGTATATTTAAAGTCCCATCCTAAGAGCATTACCTTTGCATTGGCTGATTGAGCTTTTTTTACTAATGGAATAAAATCGGCATCACCAGTGATAAGCACGAGTACATCGAGTTTTTTCTGAATAACAGTATCGTATGCTTCTAATGCAAGCCATACATCTATGCCTCTCTCATGTCTTTTGTCGCTCTTTACTTTTATTGGCAGGTAATGGGTTATTACACCTTCGTTCATTAATATATCTTCAAAAACACGCTCGGAATAAAGTCTATCTTCAAGCTCTGCATCTTTTGCAGATAATCTGCCACGGAAGAAATGGGATGTAACTATATGAACAAGGTTAGATTCAACCTTTTCAAACTCTGCAATTTTATTTTTTATGAAATTATGCAATCCACTTATAGAAATTCGTTTTTTAGGAGGGTGAACGTAACGGTAATATGAACTCACGTGGAAAAAGAAATTACCATCGTAAAAAATGCCAATTCTTATTATGTCTTTTTTGTTCATAGTTATTCTTCTTATGATTTATATTTGTTTAATGTGTTTATATATAGTTCTTCATATTGAGGTATTATTTTATCATCGCTAAATTGTTCTCGTACTCTTTGTTTTGCATGTTTGCCCATCTCTTTTTTTAATTTATCATCAAATAAAATTTGTATAGCCCAATCTGCCATGGTTTCAATATCCCCTACTTCACATAAAAACCCTGTAACACCATCGACTATCAATTCTTGTATTCCTCCGCTTCGAGTTGCAATTACTGGGACACCTGCTGACATTGCTTCCAGTGCGACCATGCCAAAACTTTCATGTTCGCTCGGCTGAATTACTAAATCAGCAGAGGTAAGTAGTTCTTCTATGCGTGGATAATTCCCAATATATTTTATTTTATTTAATATACCTAATTGACGGGCAACGCCAACAGAAGAAATTCGTTCGGGACCTTCACCAACCATGACTAATTGTGCATCTATTCGTTCAACGACTTTAGCAAAAACACGGATTACATCAGTTACTCTTTTTACGGCTCGAAAATTAGAAATGTGCATAATTGTTTTTTTGTTTTTATCAAACCATGGAGTGTTTATTTTTTTTATTTTTTGAAAACGTGAAGGTTTGATGAAATTATAAATTCTGTGGATGGGTTTGGAAAGGTTAAATTCGCGTTCAGTCTCTTTTTTGAGCCAATCGGAGACCGCAGTAATTGCACAACTATTCTCCATTGCATGTTTTGTTACCCTGTATAAAGATGGGTCTGCACCTACAATGGTAATATCTGTTCCATGTAGGGTTGTTATGAGACAAAATCTTAATGGCGGTGGTAGCATTTCTTTAGCGAGGAGTGCAATACTTGCATGGGGAATTGCATAATGGGCATGCCATAATTGTATTGAATTTTCTTCAACAACTTCTGCAATTCGTGAAGCCATTGTTAAAAATGATGGGGGTTGTTTAAGAACTGGATAGTTAATAGGTTCAACGACATGACAAAATACACCTTCAGAATTGTCTCTTAATCGGAATGGGATTTGTTCAACAACAAAGTGTACTTCGTGACCTCTTTGGGCAAGCGCTAAACCCAATTCGGTTGCGACAATGCCACTTCCTCCTGTGGATGCGTAGCAACTGATTCCTATTTTGAGTTTTTGTGTTTTTTTTCTCATTGTTTTATTTTAGCAAATATTCTAAATTTATTGGTATAGGTTCTTTCTTATAGAGGGTTTCTCCGTACATCACATTAATTTTACTTCCCCAATAGAGACAGCGGTCTTGAATACTTTTCAAAAAACGTTCTGTGGAAATAAAGGTTTCAGGACCTACATAGTTGGGATTAAAGAACTGAGAACGGTATGCATTTAAAGCCTCAATTTTTGTTTCATAGTAATCTGATATGTCAATTATAAAATCAGGGGTATTTATTTCATAGTAAGGATAGTAATATAATAGTAAAGGACATCGGTATGGTTGTTGAGCCGTATTGATACTATGTACCCCAGCAAAATAATTAGCTTCACGAATAAGAAAGTGAGCATTATGATGGTCTGGATGTCTGTCATCGGGCATTGTGGCAAGTATCATCTTTGGCTTGTACTTTCTGATTATTTTGATGAGTGGAAGTTTTTGCTCTTTGTTTATCCGAATATCTGTATCTGGTAATGCTAAGGTCTCACGTATAGATACACCTAAAATAGACGCAGAATTTTTTGCCTCTTCTAATCGTTCTTCAACGGTTCCACGGGAGCCCATCTCCCCTCTTGTAAGGTCAACGATACCAACATTAAGCCCTTGTTTTATAAGTTTTGCCAATGTCCCACCTATCCCCAATTCAACGTCATCTGGATGTGCACCAAAAGCTAAAACATCTATTTTATTCATAATTCAATTACCTCTATGTCAAATGAGCCAATATTTATATTTTTTAATATATTTATTACGAATTGTTTTCCATATTCAGAAATGAAAGATATAGGTGAGAATACTCGTTCTTGCTCTTTTTCTAAGGGTAAAATAGTATTTTCAATAGCGTTAATGCGGTTTTGCATCTGTTTGTTTTTATTGATATACATTTTTATAAGTTCGTTTTTGTATCGTTCTATCTCATATTCAATCTTTTTAAGGAATTGTACTTCTTGATTTTGGAATATCTCGATATCTGTATGAAAAGTTTTTTTCATTTTGTTTGCATATAAATGAATTGATTGTATCAACTCATTTTTTACGATTTCTATTTCCGTTTCTACATTTAAATTAATATAACTATCTTTTTTAATTTTGAGACTTTTGTTCTCTTTAAGTTGAGAATAAATTCCAAACTCGTCCATCCATTTTTTTATTTTTGGTGGTACTATAATTGCTCTTTTCCTTGGATATATTATTGGTAGCGAAAGGTTAAAATAAGTAAACAAATCTTTTAGTTGTGCCCAATATGCTATTTCAGCGGGACCGCCTATATACATTACACAGGGGAATAATAATTGTTGAAAGAGACACCGTAATATAAGGTTTGGAGAGAATCGTTCAGGTTCGTATTTTAATATTTCCTTTAATTCTTTTATTGTATATCTATGTCCTGAAGCAACGGATAAAAATTCTTTTTTATCATATATTAATTTTCTTCTATATCCATTTTCTTCAAGGAAAAAAAAGACATCTATAGGGAGCTTATGAACTTGAAGTTTATAGCCTAATTGTTTTAATTTTTCATTTGTTCTTTGGAAGCAGTCGTGTAATTCCTCATGATTTTCGATTGCAGTGTTAATTACATTTTGTAATTTTGTATGTTCTGTTATTTTATGTGGCTCAAACCATATTATTTCTTCATCATTAAAAAATTCTTTCAAAATATCGGTTGACCAGTCTGCAATGTTTTTATTTTTCACAACAGATGTGCATAGGAATTCCTTTATCTCTTTTGTATATTCTGAACCTTTTACTTTTGAGATTAATGTTTCTATCTCATTTATTATATTTTCTGCGTTTATATCTATTTTATAAAGTGATTTTCCTTTTTGTTCTTCCTCAATTTTGTAATTCATTTTATATATTTGATAATCATACGTTAGGAAATGGATATTACATGCTTCTTCCCAATCATGATCCCAAGAATGAACCCAGAAGATAGGTTTTAAGTGGTGGTCAACTATTTTCCCATAGTGATTTGATATGTTTATTAATGTAGCTAACTTGTAAAAGGTATAAAAAGGACCACCTAAAAGTGCAGGTTGTTGTCCAGAAATGATATTGATATGTTGTTTGTTTTCCTCTTTTTCATTTCCTCTCACTTTTTCCCTTTGATTAAGGTATTGATTAAGGAAGTTTTCAATGGAATCACCAGGGAGCCAAGAATAAAATTCTCTTAAATCATTTTTTCCATTTAAATAATCGAAGTATAGTTTATTCATTTTTTTTGCTAACTATTATTAATCTTGGGCTGAGTTCTGTGTATTTATTCTTTTTGTAATCACCAAATGTTTTCATAATGGCAAAATTATTTTGTTTTAACATGGTTTCTAATTCACTACACATGTAGATACGAACATGTTCAACATAAGTTGTCATTATTGTATTTTCATCTGAAAATATTTCTACTTTTTTCTTTAGTATTTTTGTTTTGTCATCATACCAACGTGTTTCAATAACAGTGTAGTTATTAATAATTCTTTTTGTTCTATTCATTTTAATATTTATTGCTTGTTCAGGGTTTAAATAATCGAGGAAGAAAAGTCCATTTCCTTTTAATACATTATATACATTTTTTATTTGTTTAATATTATCCTTTTCATTAGCAAAGTAGCCGAAGCTTGTAAAGAAACTTAGCACTGCATCGAAAGTGTTGTGTTTGAAGGGAAGACAACGAATGTCACCCCTAACTATAATCACTGTATTTTTTAATGATTCCTGTGCCTTTCTTAGGAGATATGTAGAAATGTCAATTCCTATGGTAGTGGGTATTTTTTCTTTTATATATTGAATATGTCTTCCATAACCACAACATAGGTCTAAGACCTTGTGATGTGGAGATAAATCTAATTCGGAAAGCACAAAATTGACTTGTTCTTTTGCTTCTTGTTCGTTCCGCTGTTGATAAACAATGGGATACCATTTATCGAAAGCCTGAATATACCAATCTGTGTTCTGTTTTTTATCCATGTTATACAACATGAACCTTGATAAAATTTGTTGGACAAGCAACAGACAAAGGGTACCCAGCCACAATGACTATTATATCACCTCGTTCAACATATTTTTGTGTAATTAATGTCTTTTCAACCATATGTAACATCTCCTCAATTGTTTGGACGGGTGGTATCAGAATTGCTTGAACCCCCCAATAAAGGGAACATTGTCTTGCTACATTATCATTTGGTGTTAAAGCATATATAGGTACTTTTGGTTTTGTATTTGATATGGCTAATGCTGAATAACCTGAAAATGTGAAGCAGGCAATTCCTTTGATATTTAATATATTGGTGAGTTGTTTTACTGCTTTACCAACAGCAGAGGCGCTATCTTCAATTTTTTGAATTTCTGGTGAAATTTTTGTTCGTTCTGAAAATGATTTGCATAAGTTATCAAAAGGGCATTCAAAATATTTTTGGTCATTTTCGACGCATTGGATTATTTTCGACATAACTTCTACCACTGTAATTGGATTTTTGCCTGTGGCTGTTTCAGCAGATAGCATTACTGCATCTGTTCCATCAAGAACTGCATTCGCAACGTCTGTCATCTCTGCTCGTGTTGGGATAGGATGTTCAGTCATAGATTCCAACATTTGTGTAGCAGTTATAACAGGAATTCCAGCCTGATTACATTTTCGAATGATTCTTTTTTGAACTAAAGGTACTTCTTCAAGTGTTGTTTCAACTGCAAGGTCGCCTCTTGCAATAAGTAAGGCGTCTGTAACTTCTATGATTTCATCGATGCATTTTAAGGCTTCTGGACGTTCTATTTTGGCTATTATTTTTGCAGAACTACTTTTGTCTTGGAGTCTTTTTTTAACTTGTAAAATATCATTAGCAGAGCGAACAAAAGATAGTGCAAAATAATCAGTACCCAAAGATATCCCGAAATCAAGATCATCCCAATCTTTCTCTGTCATAGACGGAATTTTAATGGGTATATCTGGTAGGTTCATTCCCTTCCGTTCACCTAAAAGTCCTCCACGGATAATTTCGCATTTAACTTCTGGTGGGGTTATTTCAACGACTTTTAATTCCATTGTCCCATCAGCAAGAAGTATCCGATCCCCAATATGGATTTCTTCGGGAAGAAATTTATAATCAGTCGATATTATGTTTGAATTCCCTACAACGTTCTCCGTGGTTATTGTTATATATTTACCCCTAATTAATTCAATCAATTTATGATTTTCAAGCAAACCAGTTCTAATTTTAGGACCTTGTAAGTCAATAATGATTCCAATTTTTTTATCTAATGTATTACTTACTTCTCGTATGGCATGGAACATATTTTTATGACTTTCATGGGTTCCATGGGAGAAGTTGAGACGGGCAATATCCATTCCTGCTGAGATTAAGGACTGAATCATCTCTTTGTTCTCTATTGCAGGTCCCATGGTGCAAATTATTTTTGTTCCACGCATAGAAGATTCTTCCTTTTTAATCTTTATTGAAATTAAATGGGTAATACCTTTGCTTAATCCCAATTTTCGAATGCTTTATAAATTGCTTCGATAGCAGTGTTCAGGTCATTTTCGTTAACACCGACAAGGATATTCATTTCTGATGAACCTTGGTCAATAACCCTGATATTTACTTTGGCGTTTGCTAATGCAGTGCATAACCTTGCGGCTACCCCAATATGATGATTCATACCCATGCCCACTGTGGCAATCATAGCAAGTCCTTTGGTTAAGGTGACATCATCTGTTTCACACCGTTTTTTTATTGCCTCAACAATTAATGGTCCTTTATTCCCTAATTCACTGTTTCGTATGATGATAGACATTGTGTCTATACCTGTGGGCATATGTTCCCAACGAATATCATATTCATCGAGTACTGATAGTACTTTTAATCCAAATCCCCTTTCTTTATTCATGAATGTTTTTTCGATATTAATCATACTGAACCCCGCCAAGCCAGCAACCCCACAAACAGGTCCTTTCGGAACTCTACTTCGGACTATTAATGTTCCTGGGTTATCGGGATTTTTTGTGTTTTTAATATGAATTGGAATTCCTGGTTCCAGTACAGGGTAAATTGATTCGTCGTGCAAAACAGTTGCACCCATATACGATAATTCCCTTAACTCCTGATATGTGATTTCTTCGATTCTTTTTGCATTGGGAACAATTCTCGGGTCAGCCATACAAAAGCCATCGACATCGGTCCAGTTCTCGTATAGAATTGATTTAGTAGCACGTGCAACAATGGCACCTGTAATATCACTTCCTCCTCGAGGAAATGTTTTAATGGTTCCGTCGGGCATTGACCCATAAAATCCTGGAACAACAAATAATCCTGAACCTTGTAATCTCTCTCCTAAGATATTGTATGTTTTTGTATCTAAAGAACCTGTTTCGTCAAAGAATATATAACTGGCTGGGTCAACAAATGTTGCATTTAGATATTCTGCAATAATCTTACCGTTGAGATATTCACCACGTGAAGCCATATAATCAGGGGTGTCATATTTGTCTGCATTTTTTGCAATATTATCTATCTCTGAGTTTATATTTAATTTAAGACCTAATTCCGAGACTATAGTTGAAAAACGTTCTCTGATAATTTTTTCGGGTTCTGATGGGTCTAATCCTTCTCGGGCGATGTTATACCATAAGTATAGAAGGTCTGTAATTTTCTTATCGTTTGCAGTTCTTTTTCCTGGGGCAGAAGGGACGATATATTTTCTATCATGTGATGAATAAATAATTTCTGCTACTTTCTTAATACAATTGGCATCAGCGAGTGAGGTTCCACCAAATTTACATGTAATTGCA
>JAIWNQ010000266.1 GCA_020216745.1 Candidatus Hydrogenedens sp. | reverse complement strand
CCCATACCATGTCTCCTTTGTTAATATTGCGTTAAAATAGAAATTAATTTATTTATGGAATTATATCTATAAGTATTCGTCTGATATCGTTCCAGCTTACTAAAATTAGAAGTAATAGGATTATAACAAGTCCCACTTGCTGGAAACGTTCTTGAAATTTTGGGCTTAGTGGTTTTTTTCTTAATGCTTCTACTGTTAAAATAAATACTAAACTTCCATCTAAAATAGGAATAGGCAAAAGATTAACCACAGCGAGGTTAACACTTACTAATGCCATTAGACCTAAAAGCCAATCGATGCCCATGCTTGCCGCTTTTGATGTTGCATCAAAAATCATAATAGGACCACCTAAGACTTTAGGGCTAACTGCACCCATAATTAAACCTTTAAGGACAAGTACAGTTTGTCGGAGGTCACTATAACTCTTTTTTAATGCTTCTGTTAGCCACTGGTGTGGTGGATATTTCACTTTAATTTGTCGTTCTCCTAAAGCGACCCCTATTGCCTGAACAGAGTCCAATGTTACTTTTAATTTCAGTGTTGCGGACTTTTCTAATAATCCCATGAGGACAGGAGGTCGATAAACATCAACTTCTATTTCTTCACCTGGATGCTCTCTCTCGTACTTGTATAATCTTTCGAGGGTAAATTCTTCTCCATTAATCTTTGTAATAATGTCTTTCCTTCGTAATCCTGTTTTTTCCTGTATTTCGGGCTCAATATCAACAACTAATAATCCTTTTTGTTTATCCTTTAGACCTGTTTCGGTTAATGTCATTCCCCTTAATCTTCCAACAGTTGTTGGGTATACCTGAATAGTTTGCTTTTCTTCATTTCTATTGATCATTAAGGTTATAGGTTCGTCTTTTTGTGTCTTTTCTGTAAATTCCACAAAAGTAGTTCTGTCTACCCATTTCCCGTTTGCAGATAAAATAATATCTCCTTCCTTTAACCCCGCTTTTTCAGCGGGCATGTCCTTGATTACTTCCTTAATAAGAGCTGATGAAAATGGTGCTACGCCATACCTTGGAAGTTCGCTACCTTCAATAACCTGGGGTTTTACAAATGAGATGTATTTCTTAATGGAACCGTCTAATTCAGTTCTTTCAAGAATCACTTTATGTTCTTCGGATGAACCTCCTAATGTTGCATTAACAAATAAATCGCTAAATTTATGAACCTTGGTACCGTTAATCGATAAAATGCGGTCACCTGTTTGCCAACCAATAGTGTCTGGTGTTTCGGGATAATCCTTCTTTTCATTTTTATGTTCATCATAGATGTAAAGTGGTGCGGATTGTGCTGGGCTTTTCTCCTCCACTTTACCTATCTTTGAATCTACCTCCATCTCAGGAACCAGTGTACCTTTTGACACGAGAATAATATATATAAATATAGCCAAAACAAAATTCATTAGCGGTCCACTTACGATAATAATGTATCTTTGCCAAAGAGGTCTGAATTTAAACCAACGTTCCTGTGGGACGTGACCATAAGTTTCTTCTCTTTCTTTTTCGTCTAATGGCACATCTTCTTGTCCAGCCATTTTTACATATCCGCCAATAGGAAGAGCACCGATACAATAATCCGTCTCCCCTATTTTTACTCCGATAACTCTGGGTGGCATACCAATACTAAATTGGTCAACGTAAACATTACATAATTTTGCTGATATGAAATGCCCTAATTCATGAACAAAAACGAGTATACTTAATACAATTACAAAGACTACTATGCTAAAAATCATTTTTCATTCCTAATTTAAGTTAATTGATTTATAATTTCATTTGTTTTGATGCGAGTTTCTTCATCTGTTTGGAGTATCGATTCTAATGTATAGGGTCTATTCTGATGACTCATTCTGTTAAGGGTCTTTTCTATAACAAGAGGAATTTGTTTAAATGTGATTTTTTTATTACAAAACGCATGAACTGCAACTTCATTGGCAGCATTTAGAACTGCTGGAATTACTCCACCTTGTTTTGCAGATGTCCTTGCAAGGTCGAGACATGGAAATTTTTTAGTATCGGGCACATCAAAACTCAAATGTGATAATTCAAAAAGATTAAGCCGTTTAATATGCTTTTTCGCTCGTTCTGGGTATGTAAATGAAAATAAAATTGGTAATTTCATGTCTGTTGGTCCAAGATGAGCCAATATGTTTCCATCTGTGAATTCAACAAGTCCATGGATGATACTTTGTGGATGGATTATAACGTCTATTTTTTCTACATCTAAATGAAACAACCACATTGCCTCGATAATTTCCAAGCCTTTGTTCATTAACGTTGCCGAGTCAACACTTATTTTTTTCCCCATGTTCCATGTCGGATGTTTTATTGCATCGTCAGGTGTTACAGAATCAAGTTCAGTAAATGTGCTTTTGTAAAATGGCCCACCTGATGCAGTTAGATATATTTTTTCTATTGTCTCTGGTTTTTGGCCAAGCAAACACTGGAATATTGCGCTATGCTCACTATCCACAGGAATAAGTTCAACGGATTCCTTTTTAGCTTTGTCAACAATAATGCCACCAGCCATAACCAAAGGTTCTTTATTTGCAATGGCGACTGTATTACAATGTGCAATCCCTGCCAACAGAGGTTCCAAACCAACAGCCCCTACTATGGCGGAAAGGATTATATCTACCTTGATTGATGTAATTTCTTTTAATCCTTCTTTACCAACAAAAATAGTCAAATCTTTAAATTCTTTCTTTAACTTATTTGCAAAAGTAACATCATAAACTGCTACATATTTAGGCTTAAACTCATTAATTTGTTTTTTTAATAATTCAATATTTGAATGTGCTGCTAAACCCACAACAGAAAAAGAATCTTTAAATGAACGGATAACATCTAATGCATTCTGTCCAATTGAGCCTGTTGAGCCCAAAAGTGTAATCTTTTTAATAGTGTTTATTTCTTTTTTTTCTTTCATAAGGGTTATTATTTAATTGAGATGATATTCTTATACTTAGACCTGATGTTCTCTTTAAGAATATGTTTAACTTCTTTTGCGGTTCTGCACTTTAATACATTTTCTGCGAATGTTTCAGCATCTTTTGAGTTAATGCTTGTGATTAAAGCACGTATCTGCGGAATTGAGACACTTGACATACTAAACGCATCTAAACCCAAACCGATTAGTAATTCTGTAAACAGAGGGTCACTTGCCATTTCACCACAGATACTGCAAGGAATTCCTGCTTTTTTCGCAGACGTTATAGTCATCTTTAGCATTTTTAAAATAGCAGGATGTGCTGGTTCATATAGATGTGCGATATGTTCATTATTGCGGTCTACTGCGAGCGAGTATTGTATTAAGTCATTTGTCCCTATGCTAAAAAAACTACATTCTTTTGCCAATTCATCAGCCATCATTACTGCAGAAGGGACTTCCACCATAATCCCTATTTCAGGACTTTTTTTATGGGGTATGTTTTTTATAGTGAGTTCATTTTCTACTTCGCCAAGTATTTTTTTAACCTCGTTTAGCTCTTCAACACTACTAATCATTGGAAACATTATCTTTATGTTTCCTTGTAATGCGGCACGTAACATAGCTCGTAATTGTACTTTAAAAAAGTCTTTATGAACGAGACAAAAACGAACTGCTCGACAGCCTAACTGTGGATTTTGTTCTTTAAAGAATGATGCATAACTTGCTAATTTGTCACCGCCTATGTCAATTGTTCTTAGTACTACAGGCAAAGGATAAATTTTCTTGGCAACTGAAAGATATTCATTATATTGTTCTTCTTCAGTTGGTGGTTCTGGTTTATTCAGAAAGAGGTATTCTGTTCTATATAAACCTATTCCAGCGGAAACATGTTTTACATTATCATCGACTTCATTTGGAAGTTCAATATTGGCAAGGACAGAAATATTTTTTCCATCTTTTGTTTGAGATGGATGCGAAATAATTTTTTGTTCATAAAGATGATATTTTCTTGAAAGTTGTATTTTCTTTAATCTAAGTTTTCGTATTGTTTCGGATGAAGGATTGATAAATACTTTTCCATCAATAGCGTCTACAGCAGACCCTTTAATAGGATGGGTATAAACATCAAAAAGATTTCCAACGCCGACAATCGTGGGTATTTTTAGTGACCGTGCTAAAATTGCCACATGCGAGGTAGGACTTCCCTTTTCAAGGACAATAGCTCTAACTTTCTCTGGGTGCAAACGTGCTGTTTCGGAAGGGGGCAAATCACTGGATAGCAAAATACAAGGCTTCTTTATATTTTCGAGGTCTGGTCTTTTTTGCTCCATTAAATTGCGGACAATACGGTCAATAACATCGACAATATCAGCATTTCTCTCTTCAATAAAAGTATTACCTGAATCCTTTATTTCTTTTGTATATTTATGTGCAATATCAAACAATACCGATTCTGCATTTATTAACTCGTCTCTAATTCTTTTTTCTAACTCTGTTAGAATTGTATCATCGTCTAATAACATTAAATGCACATCGAAAATACTGGCATGTTTTTTACCAAAATTATCTAATGTTTTTTTATGAAGAACAGTAAGTTCTTCTCTGGTGGTATTTATTGCAGTTTTTACCCGTTGTAATTCTTCTTTCGGATTTTTTATCTTAAATCGTGGGATGTTAATTGGTCCAGGGTCATATACCAATGCTTCCCCCCATACTATTCCCGGAGACACAGGTATTCCACTAAAGGATTGTTCCATTATGGTTCTCCGAAACCTGATTTAAATATTTCTTCTAATTCATCAATGGCAGATTGTGCATCCTTCCCTTCTGCTACTGCTAATATTTCTGCATCTTTAGGGGCACCTAAACTCAAAATTTGTAAAACACTTTTTGCATTTCGTCGGTTCCCGTTATAGATAAGATAAATGTGAGCATCGTATTTCTGCATCGCACGGACTATCATAGCTGCAGGTCTTGCATGAACACCTAATTTGTTTACAACTTTAATTATTTTTTCTATTTTGTTATTGTTCATTTTCTGTATTACATCAAAGTGATTTGATATTTATTTTCATTTCAATACTTACTACTTCGTTCTGTCTAAATATTCCTTTCCAACAGGGAATTAAAACATTTCCCTGATATACCCTTTCTTGGCCGTTTTCTGATTGGCTAACGGTCTCGATTGAAAAATTAAATAATCGAGCTTCTTTATTTAGCTGAAATTCAATTTCTAATTTTTGCCAATCATCTCTCAATGCAAAATGAGTGAGACCCGATTCATCACCAGCATCACCAAGTTTTCTCATTGAGAGTTTTTTATTTTTTGAATATATAAAACGGTCATCTGAAGAGCCTGTCAGGAGATTGAAACACCACTCCGAGCCAAAGTAGCCTTCAAATTCCCCATTGGTCTTGTTTGTAATATCATATTTTACTAAAAATGAGAGCATATTTTCACTTTTTTCGCTATTTAATAACATATGCTTTACTATATTTACATTCCAACAAAAAGGAGAGATTTCGACTGTCCCAATTCCTTCCAGAATAATTTCATTCTCCATAAGTTTATATGAATACTTTTTATTAAAATGAGACCACCATTCTTGATATTGATTTGATTGTAATGCATTTATTGAAATGTTTAATGGTAAAAAATGGTCCCTCATTGAATAACGTACATAAGGGTCATAAATTAACAGTTTTTCCAATCCTTTCTCTTTTGCTTTTACTAATTCGTGTATGCTCTTATGGCCCGATTCATTGATTTCGTGGGATATACTTTCTTTAAATAAATCTTGGTGATAGGCTTCTTCCCTTCTTGATAATATATTTAAACAGTTAAATGCCTTAGGTTTGTAATCTAATTCAATTAATGTCCCTCCATCATGCGGGGATAAGATAAAAGTCCCTAACTTTGTGTTTAAGATAATCTCATCATTTCCATCACAATTAAAATCTTCGACCTCGTTATTTCTCCAATGCTCAAAAAAGTGTTCATAATTATCTATTAATTTTTCGCATTCGATAATATTAGAATACACCGCCGTTCTTAAATGATTTAAGTAAAGACCACCAAAAACACCATGCCAGTATGCACAATTGCATTGACTTTGAAATAATTTTTTTTGTGCCTCTTTCAGCAGATTATTTTTTTTATTTTTCTCTATTAAGGTATTAAGCCGTCGACTTGTTTTTAGCATTCTTTTTTGCATGTTATTTGCTTCTTCATACTTAGAAAGGAAACCACGCCAAAATCCACCTCTTAAATATCTTGATACTCTTTCCCATGTTTTTGGGTTTTCTTGAAGTTCTTTTTTTATGGTTAAGTATTCTTTCTGCGAGTTTACTGGTAATACCCATTCCATCATTTCATGATAAGAAGCACAGGGTAAGTAAACTCGACCTAATGGTGGATTTTCGTCAAGATACTCAGAATACGTTGTTGTCCTTAACCATTCTTGCTCTTCTGTGATACTTGTGAAGAAATTAAAAAGCCATTTTTCTTCATAAACACTGTGGTGTGTCCCAGGCCAAATCCCAAATTTTTCACCGTCATCATGAAAAACAGCACATGCACCACTATGGGTTTCATGTACTTTTCGCAAAAATTCTAACGTTTCTTTTATTGGACGAAAAGGTATTGTATATCTCAATTTCTCAAGAATAGGGAATATTTTGATATTAAATCCTTCGTGTTCAGTTAAATAATATCCAAATAGTTCTTCTCTATCCAGTCCAGCACTGAGAAAATGGGTATCATCAAGGGTTGTATATTCGATACCTGCATTGGCTAATATTCTTGGAAAATATGGTTCCCACACTCTTTCCGCTATCCACATTCCTCGTGGTTTTACCCCAAACCTTTGTTTTATAAAATCTTGCATATATAAAATTTGTTCATAAGCATCTTCCTCTGGAATTGCACAAACCAACGGTTCGTAAAAAGCACCTCCCATTAGTTCTACTTGTTTCCGCTGTATTAACGTATTTATAAGTTCGTAAAATTCAGGATGTTTGACATCAAACCAATCCCAAAGGGGTCCTGTTATATGTAATGTGACTTTAATGTTCGGAAATTGTTGAAGAACTTTGAGAAAAGGTAAATATGCTTTTTGATATGCTTCTTCAAAAACGAACTCGAAGTTTCCAACGGGTTGATGAGAATGTAAAGCAAAAATTAGGTTTAGGGATTTCATTACAACTTCCTACCTAATTTGATAAAGATTTTTTGTTGTTGCCTGTTTGGTACGTTCTGAGAACTGTTGGTCTATATCAATACCCAATTCCATCATACGGCATTTTAATGCAGCCGCTTCAACAATAACTGCAAGATTTCTACCAGGACCAACAGGAACTTTAAGATATGGAACGTTTACGCCTAATATTTGCTTTTTAGGCCAGACATTAATTAGCATGTCGATATCATCATCCATTGTGGTTACTAATTCTATAATTAATCCTACTTGTTTTCTTCTCCTTATTCTGCCTGCACCATAAACGGATAATACATCTACCATTCCTATTCCTCGTATATGAATGTTATGCTCGATTTGTGGGTCACTTTCTGCAATAATAATATCCTCAATACCTTTTCTTAAAAGAACCACATCGTCTACGATAAGGCGATGTCCACGTTCCACAAGTTCTAACGCTGTTTCACTTTTTCCTATTCCCGATGCACCTACAATTACTACACCAATACCATAACAATCGACAACCGTTCCGTGGATTGTTGTTTCTGGTGCAAATTTTTCAGCAAAAAATAAAATAACTTTACTGATAACTTGGTCTGTTGTTAGGCTGGATTGTATTACGGGAACACCGTGACGATTGCACAAGTCTAAAAATACCTGTGGAGGGATTAAGGAACGGGACAAAAGAAATGCTGGAATTTCAAAGGAAAACATATAAAGTAGACGATTTTCAATTTCAGATGGGGTTAGCCTTTCAAGATAATGAATCTCGGTGTTTCCTAATACCTGAACTCTATCATTTGCAAAATATTCAAGGTAACCTGTTAAGGCCAATCCTGGACGATTAACATCCGGAGTAAATACTTCTCTCCTTATTCCTTGATACCCTGCTATAATCTTTAATCCCAATTCGGAACGAATAGGTTCCTGAAACAACGAAGCAACAGGTATTGACGTTTTTTTTCGAAAATTTGTTTCTAAATCAGTTTCCCACATTTATTTAACTCACAATTATATTTTTAACCCCTCTTTTGATTATTTGAAAATAATAATCAAAATTGAGGTTCAATTAATCCATACGTGCTATTTCCCCTCGGATATAGTACGTTGACCTGAGAGGTATCTACATTTATAAATACTAAGAAAGGCTCCTCTAAAAGTTGTATTTGCATTAAGGCTTCGTCAACTGTCATGGGTTTTAACGTGATGTGTTCTCTATGTACTATTTCATGAGGGATAACAGGTTCTTCTTCAGTTTCTTCTTTTTGAGGGGTTTCTTCCTTAAGTTCGAGTATGACATGTTTATATTTTCGTGTCTCGTTTATATTCCGTGGTTTGTGATTTTTTATTTTCTCCTTAAATTTACGTATTTGACGTTCTAACTTTTCAATAACAGCATCTACTGAGGCATACATATCGGGGGAAGATTCTTTACTATGAATACGGACACCGTTAGCATTTAAATTAATTTCGCAAATATGACGGTGTTTCTCCACATCCATAATTACGTTTGCCTCTATAATTTTGTCAAAATAATGTTCTAACTTTTTTAGAGCATTTTCTGTGTATGATTTTAATGCTTCTGAAGACTCCATGTGTTTACAAGTGATATGTACATTCATTAGTTTTTTTACTCCTTGGCAAGATTTTTACTTTTTCATTCATTATTTTAACGCATAAAAATAATAACAAAGCACAAAAAAATAGTGCAAATAATGGAATTCCGATAACACTTAATTTTATAATCTGATAATGGTTGTTTTGATTTGGAAAGTAAAACTATATTAATTTCATTGAATAACTTAAACTAAAAACAACTTTTATGAAAATCAATAAAATCAATATTTTGTTTTTATTAGTAATATTTCCCATTGTAGTTTTATGTTTTCTCATCTGGAAATATGGGTATCGATTTCCTTATTGGGATGAAATTTTATATTTGTCGTTATTTGACAAATTAAACCAAGGAACATTGAAATTCTGGGAGTTATTTGCTCAACAAAATGACCATCGACCTTTCTTACCTCGTATTATTACCTTATTTTTAGCCAAAATTACTTCATGGAACGAGTTGTCTATCTTATACTTTAATGTTTTCCTTGTTATTCTTTCCTTTTTAATCCTCTTTTATATCATCATCCTTCCACAAAAACAAGGGATACATTATAACGGTGAGGATAATAGGAAGCCAGGTGACTTTTCTCGTCTTTTACAGGTGTTTTCTGCTTCTCTTATTTCATTATTAATGTTTTCATGGGTACAAATGGAAAATTGGGTTTGGGGACTTCAACTTATGATGTTTTTGACTAATTTCCTTTATATCTGTTTACTTAGTATTTTGACTATATATAAATTAAACCTCTTGACACTATGCATCTCTATAATAATTGCCATTTTTGCCTCTTTTTCTTTTGCTAATGGTCTACTAATATGGGTTACTGCTCTACCTCTTTTAATCTACAAATATTTTAATCAAGAAAAAAAGAACCCTTTCCTTATTTTAATTTGGATACTATCTGGTGTTGGAGTTTTAGCTTTTTACTTCTCCAATTATCATAGGCCAGGAATTACAAGTATTGAAAAACAAGTAAGCGTATTAGAAAGATGTTTATATTTTATTCTTTATATAGGTAGTCCGATATCAGGATTATTTTTTATACCACCCTGGCATGGTATAAATATGGTAAAAGTCAATATTGGCTCTTACCTCTTTGGTATTGCAGGACTCTTATTATGGATGTTTTTATTTTTTAAGATTAGAAAGACAATTGAGACCTCTGAACAAGAGGAGTGAGGGGTTTTTATATAAATTATACACATTTTCATAGAAGAAATTAGATCTGCAAATCAAAATAAACAAG
>JAIWNQ010000265.1 GCA_020216745.1 Candidatus Hydrogenedens sp. | reverse complement strand
ATATAAATATATATAATAACATATACAATTCTATAAATATCTATAATACTACTTTAAAGAAGGTGTTTTTATATAAAATTTGAAATTTATTTTTATTTTTTCTATAATTAGACAAATTAATGCCGGGATGGCGAAATTGGCAGACGCATCGGACTCAAAATCCGACGAGGCTTACCCCTCGTGAGGGTTCGACTCCCTCTCCCGGCACTTATTTTTTGGGGTAACAAATTTAGAGACAGCAGAAGAAATAAACGTTATATATTTTCACTCAGTATTTTTTGCCAGGACTGTTTTTTATTTAACAATCCATCAATAATAACATCTGTTGCTTCTTCTTCATTTAGTCCATGTGCCATTAGAGTTACTAATTGTTTAGCATCCACACTGCCAATTGCCGCTTCATGTGTAACATGTGCGGTGGGATGTTTTACTAATACAATAGGAACAGCCTTTGCCCAAGAGTCACCTACAACAATTTCTTTGCAATCTACATGTCCTCGTGAATAAGGTCCTTCTGCCACTAAGGTATTTTCAACTTCAGCTTTTGCCTGGTGTCTTAATGCGATATGAGACACAATCACACCAGCGGAATGTTCCCCCATCAAATAAGCTGTTTCGTGCAATTTAATTGTATCTTGATGAGAGCCAGAAATTCTGGCCGTCATTTCAGTTTTGCTATGTGCTTTTCCAGTCACTTCATAATTAAATTCAATATTTCCAGCGGAACCTTTAATTAATTCGAATTCTGTGGAGAATTCTGCTTTTTCACCTACACAAATTTTTGCATTAGGTAGAACATTGACACCACCTTCGGGACCATGGATATGCCGTTCGAAATAGGCATATCTGGCATTGGGTTGGATTTCTATATCCGCTTCCATCATATGTTTTACTTTACGAGCATTTGGGAACGTACAATGAGCAAGAATCATTGCTTTTGAATCTTCTTCAGCACAAATATGTAATTTTACACGTTGTAGTCCTTCCTCGGGTAGAACCCCAAAGCAAATATGAATCGGTTTATCAATTTTTTTACCTTTTTCAATAATAATTTGTGCTTCAATCCCATCACTTAACTCATCTGCGGTTACTTTAAGTCCGGGGACAAGGTGAAGACCAACAACTTTATTTTGATGAACCTGAATTTTAGCTACATCTTCAGCAAATACATGGTTTAAATTTATTCCTAATGATTTTAACATATCCATTACTAATTCAGACTTTGTCATTTTGGGTTTCCTACCTATATTCAGTTTTAGAATTATCTATATTGATTCATCTTGTAATTTTCCATGATTACAAGGAATACATTTATTTTGGAAATAAGAAGCGATTCTATCTACATTTCCTTTATCTAAGACTTTACCACAACACATTAAGAATGCATGGTCTGCCTGTTTTAATACAGAAAGGCTATGAGTAATTAGTGCCACAGTTATGCCTTGCTGTTTTAATTGTTGTAAGAGTGTAAATATTTTTTGTAATGCATCAATATCTATTCCTGAATCGGGTTCGTCAAGCAGAATAAGTTTTGGTTCCATAGCGATAATAGATGCCAATTCAATTCTTTTTCTTTCTCCGCCACTTAATGTTTTATCAACCGCTCTGTCAAGATATTTTCCTGGCTCTAATCCAACCATTTCAAGGACTTCTTCTGCTTTTTTATGACATTTATTTTTTGCTCCTGTTAGAATAAATTTCTTTACGGAAAGACCTTCAAAACGTGCAGGTTCTTGCCACGCCAATGTTAAGCCTTTTTTGGCTCTATCATAAATAGGAGTATTGGTTATATCCTCTCCCAGAAAAAATATTTTTCCTTTTTCTGGATTGTATCCAGGCAAACCCATAATAGTAGAAACAAGAGTTGACTTCCCTGCACCATTTGGACCTATTATGGCATGGATATGGCCTTCCCATATCTCAATATTAATACCTCTTAAAATTTCCTTATCATGGAACTTCAGGTAAAGATTTTCAATTTGGAGGATACTTTTGCTCATAAAATTTTCCAATGTTATTTTTTTAATTTAATCTGAATAATATTATCGAACTTCAATTAAATAACACAAAACAAAAAATTTTTTGTTTTTTAAAACTTTTTCAACGTTTATATGATTATAAATAACAAAGACTAAAAGACTTGTATTTCTATTCGATTTTAGTCTATAATAATGATACCTTCCTCAGAAAATAAGATTGTGTAAAGAGGAAAGAATTATATTTGTTTCCAAATAAACTAAACAACAAAAGGAGATTATCACATGATTAAAAACAACGTTTATTACACAATTATCACATTAATTTTAGCGGTAACATTAGTTTTTGCAATGGGTTGTAAACATAAGAAGACCCCTCCTATTGATACAGGAATTGAAACACCGACTGCTGAGAAACCGAGTGGAGAGGGACAACCTGAGTTGGATCTTGAAAGTTTATTGTTTACTCCTGGCAGTAAATACGGGTTAGAAACTGTATACTTTGATTTTGATAGTTCTGCATTAAGACCAGACGCTATTGCAACATTGCAAAAGAATGCGGAAAAAATTAAGCAAGTGCCGAATGTCATTATCCAATTAGCGGGACATTGTGATGAACGTGGAACGCAAGAGTATAACCTTGCTTTGGGAGAACGTAGAGCACTTGCGGTTCGCGACTATCTCATTAAGTTAGGTATCCCTGCATCAAGATTAGTTACAATTAGTTATGGTGAAGAATATCCAGCAGACCCAGGACATGATGAATCTGCATGGGCAAAAAATCGTCGTGTAGAGTTTAATCGTGCCCAGTAAAAGTTTTATAATTAAAAACATATTAGGAGATTATTTATGAATACAACATGGCGGTGTATATCTTATGCTCTAATTGTCATTGTTTTATATTTATCAACATCATGCGGAACTACAGGTGGTAAGCAAGTTGAAACAGTAATTTATGATATGCACCGCCGTGTAACTAAATTGGACAAGGGGTTTGACGGAATTAATACTACATTTGCAGACCTTTCTGTAAAGTTAGAGAATAATGACCAAATAATGAAGGATTTGAAGTCGACAATAGAAGAAAATCAGATAAAGTTAAATCAGTTAAGTAAAGAATTAAATGAACTAAAATCCACTCTTTATCGTCATTTAAATCTATCTGTAGGGGGTACTCCACCTCCATCAGGAGTAAGCCCTTCAAAAGAGGTTGTTGCAAATGTAGACATTTTACCACCAAGTTCAGCACAAGCACCTCCAATTCAAACATTGCCTCCTCCTCCACCTCCTCAGGCTCAACAGCAACAACAGACGACACAACCTAAAACAGCGACACCCACTACTGTAGAACCTGTAACAACTTCAACGACACCGCCTGTCCAAGATGCTCAAAAGGACTATCAAGAGGCACAAAATCTCTTTGCAAATGAAAAGTATGAAGAAGCATTGGCAAGATTTGACAAACACATTAAAACGTTTCCTACTCAGGAGACAACTCCTAACGCTTTGTTCTGGAAAGCAAAATGTTTGTTTAACCTAAATCGATATCAAGACGCAATTCAAGATTTTGAGACATTAAAGAATAACTTTCCAAACCATAGTAAAGTCCCCATTGCTTTACAGAATGAGGCTGTAGCCTATTCCAGATTAGGCCAAACAGAGAAAGCAGTACAGTTATTAAAAGAGGTTATTGAAAAATATCCAACTTCTCCTGCCGCGGACCAGGCAAGAGCAGACCTGGAAAAGTTACAAAAATCTCCCCAATAAGAATTGTTTTTCAGTATTATAACTACGCGCAGGTAAAATATTTTGTATCTGCGCGTTTCTTGTGTAAAGCAACTAAAAAATAAGAGGAATTAACTATGAGGTATTATTTAGGTATCGATGCAGGTGGCACAAAAACATTTGTATTAATAGGAGACGAAACAGGAAAAATATTAGGTTTTGGCAGAGCTGGAGCTGGGAATTATGAAGCTTATGGAGTGGAATCAGCAAAAGAAGAAATAAATAAAGCCATAACATCCGCATTAACAGAAGCAGGATTAACGCTTTCGGATATAAACGGAATAGGTATGGGAATAGCAGGGGCAGATATTCCAGAAGATTATGTTATGTTAGAAAATGAAATATTTACGCCTATGTTTGGGGATATACCACGATGTTTTCGAAATGATTCGATGGCTGGGCTTCGTGGTGGAACAAAAAAACCATTCGGTATTGTAATCGCATGTGGAACAGGCTGTGTATGTGCTGGTAAGAATAAAGAGGGAAAAGAAGCGAGAGTTGGCGGAATAAGTGAGGAGTTTGGAGATAAGGTAAGTGGGTCAAGTATAGGGCAGGAAGGATTACGTGCGGTTTGGAGATACCGAGATAAGATTATAGGTTACACCAAATTAGTAGATAAGTTTTTGGAAAAATCAGGTTGTAAAGATGTTGATGAACTGTTTTATCGAATGTATAAGAGGAATCTGACATATCTTGATTTAGAGCCGATGGCAAAGCTTGTTTTTGATGCTGCCTATGAAGGGGATGCTACTGCATCGGATATTTTGGAATGGGGAGGTCGCTATTTAGGGGAAATGGTTAATGCGTGTGCCCGAATTTTAGACATGACAAGATATGCCTTTGATGTGGTTATGGCGGGAAGTGTTTTTAAGGGGATAAGTCCTGTATTAAAAGATGCTATGACAACCGTTATACATCGTGAATGTCCGCTTGCAGTTCCAGTTATGCCTATATATGAACCAGTGGTTGGTGCTCTTTTATTAGGGATGGAACTTGATTTCCCTATTAATGAGGACATTTACCAACAATTGGAGATTGGATTAGAAACGTTTGAAAAGAAGTATAAAATAATCTTAAAATCGCTTTGAATGTTTCCTTATGAAAATTTTTAGAACGCAATATATTGTTTTTTCTGTTCTTTTTCTATGTTGTCTCTTTGTTTTGTTCATTGTTGTAAAATCGCAACAACAAAGGTCAGAAGAAAATCAGATTGAAAGTCCGTATCAACCTTCTTTACCACCTCTGGGTTCAAATCAAGGTGAAACTGCCCAAATTGAGTTAGAAACAGGTTCTATTTTTGATATGGGAACTGTTCCTAACGATGTAGAAACGACAAAAAAGTTAAAAGTCTTTAATAGAGGTAAGGCGGTATTAAGTTTGAAAGATATTCGCACATCCTGTGCCTGCACACAGGGTACCATTCCTGCAGGACAAAATGTAATACCTCCTAATGGCGAAGGATATATTCTTATTACAATCTATCCATCTCGTGTTGTGGGATTTTATTCAGAAAAGACACTCACCATTTTCTCAAACGATTACAAAAACCCAGTGTTAGAACTTAAAGTAAAGGCTCATATTGAGCCAGAATTTATTTTTGAACCGGAAGAAGTTCAGTTTGGTAATTTTCAAAAGGGAACATTATTAGAACAA
The DNA here is from genome assembly GCA_020216745.1 of Candidatus Hydrogenedens sp. Classification (GTDB taxonomy): domain Bacteria; phylum Hydrogenedentota; class Hydrogenedentia; order Hydrogenedentales; family Hydrogenedentaceae; genus Hydrogenedens. The sequence goes on along the minus strand of JAIWNQ010000265.1, from coordinate 7,150 downwards.
AAGATTCATATAACGCAAAAGTTCATGAAGAAACCATTAGAGATTTTTAAAATATATGAAAGGAATCTTCCAGAAAACATAGAGAGTGATTTGATTCCTGATTTGGTAAAGATAAAATCAGAAGAGCCAATTGAATACATGCTAACCATAAAAACAACTCCGAAACTTTCCCCAGGTGAATTTAAACGAGAATTCTTTTTAAGCACAAACATTGACCGATTTCCAGAAGTCCCATTAAAAGTCAAAGGTTCAGTAATTGCACCCTATAAAATAAACTATCCATTTCCGAAACCGTTAAATATCATGCCTACACCATCAAATATCCCGATGAAGAATATAATCGAAATTTTGCCAGAAACAGAAACGGAAACGATAGAGGTTATTTCACATCAATTTATCCCTGATATTTTTACTATTCAAAATATTCTCTCTAATACAACGGGACTCAAAATAGAAGTTATGCCTAAAGGGATAGAAAAAGGCACCTCTGGAGTGCTTGACTTGAAACTCCGTGTTAATGGAAAAGAATATAATGAACATGTATTGTTAAAAACACTTACATTAGGAGTTCAGGAATAGAAATATGCCGTTATTTGGTTGGGGAAATTCTGAAAAGAAACCGACGAAGGAAGAGGTCAGACCTATTCCAGGCAGACAGATTTACTGTCGCATTTGCAATGGAGACCGAATGTTCTCACGGGCATGGCGTCGAATATCACACATGACAACATGTCCATGTTGTGGATTAGAATTTCCTAATCTTCAGGAGGTTTATAAACGGTTTCAACCTGTCTGTCCGAGGTGTGAAGAACCATTAGAACAACCTGGTTTTGATTATGGAATATGTGATGGATGTGGTTCAAAATATGAAATCACAGAAGGGTGCAAACCTGGTTTGCTCCCAAATTATAAACAACGACAAGAAATGAATAAATACGGTAAAGCATGGAGTCCATATTGGTAAAATGAATACTCAATTAATCATTGCACCAGAAAAAGAAAAGGAAATACGAGACAACGTTTTCAAATTTGGGCAAGAGCATGTTTTTAAATTCTGGGAGAACTTAAACAATTCACAGCGGAACCATTTAATAAACCAATTAGCGAAAATCGATTTTGAGTTAATGGCAAATCTTGCAAATAAATGGATTTTGACAACTCCAGAACCAGAAGTATTTAGCCAGATTATTCCAATACCGATAATCCCATTAATGGACTCGGAAAATTCAAAAGAGCGTGAAGCATACGAATGTGGAGAAGAGACACTACGAAATGGTAAAGTAGGTCTATTTCTTGTCGCAGGTGGGCAGGGAACACGATTAGGATTTGATGGTCCTAAAGGGACCTATCCCATCGGTCCGATTACGGGTAAATCTCTCTTTCAATATCATGTAGAAAAGGTTATTAATTTGCAGAAGAAATATAACTGTGATATACCTCTGTATATCATGGTTAGCGAATGGAATAAAAAAGAAACAACAGCATTTTTCGAAAAAAATAATTACTTTGGATTAAATCCTAAAAATGTTTATTTCCCTGTTCAACCTATGGTGCCTTGTCTCGATGAGACTGGAAAATTTATTCTGGATTCTCCATATTCAATAGCAATGAATCCAAATGGACATGGGGGCACAATACAGACTATTATTGAACAAGATGTTATTGATGACGCAAAAGGTAGAGGAGTGGAAATCTTAAGTTACTTTCAGGTGGATAATTGGGCTGTAAAGGTTGCAGACCCACGTTTTATAGGCTACCATGTTTTGAATAACGCAGAGATGTCCTCCAAAATTATCCGAAAATCAGACCTCAGGGAACCTGTAGGCGTTCACTGTCTTTGCGATGGTGTATATCGGGTTATTGAATATTCTGAACTGGATATTTACCCACAATTACTCGAATTAGACATTGACGGGAGTATAAAGTTTTTTGCAGGAAACCCTGCAATGCATATTATCTCTCTTGAATTTGTAAAAAAAGTATACAATAAATTTAAGGATTTTCCATGGCATAAGGCACATAAAAAAATACCTTATATTGATGAGAATGGTCATTTATTAAAACCATCCCAACCAAATGGCTACAAGTTTGAAACATTTATATTCGATGCATTACGTTATACAAGCCATGCTCCTGTCGCAGTAGAAATTGGAAGGTTAGGCGAATACACACCAATAAAACAGTATGATGGGAAAAACAGCGTAGTAGAGGCGAGAAAAAGCATGAATGCTTTTTGGGGACAATGGCTTGAAAAAGCAGGCTATCAAATCCAAAGCATGATGCAGAATAACGAAACCTTTTTTATCGAAATAAGTCCTGCTTTTGCTTTAACAGAGACTGAATTCATTGAAAAGAGTAAGCACTATAAATGGAATATATCCCCATCTGGTATAGCAATAGATAAAGATGGCAACAGCATAGCAGGCACTTCATAAATTTCATTAGTTGAATAGAAAATGTAGGATATATTATAATAATAGCCAAGCGGAGACGTAGTTCAGTTGGTTAGAACGCTGCCCTGTCACGGCAGAGGTCGCGAGTTCAAGTCTCGTCGTCTCCGCCATTTTTGTATCTTGAAATTATTCTTATATTTTTTTTGTTAGTTTGTTAAATATACTTAACAATAAAGAATAACATGGAAATACATCGATTAAAATATCCTAAATCAAAAAAGCTGACGCATTCCCGAATTCACTATCTTTGGGCAATTCAAGATTTAAATGAAAGAAATGGTTTTGCAAGAGCAACTGATGTGGCTTCTTTATTAGGGGTGTCAAGAAGTGCCGTGTGTATAGCATTGTCACACTTAAAAGAACTAAATTGGGTTGTCGAAAAATTGCCTCACCGTTATCTTGAATTAACTAATCGCGGTAAAAAACAATTAGCAGAAGTAAATAGTAATTTTAATATGTTGTGCCATTTTTTTTATTCATATCTTCAATTAGACAAAGAAACCGCTACAAAGCAAGCATGCCTTATTGAACATCTTATTTTAGATAAGGTTGCTAAAAAAATGACTCGATTCATAGAGGACAATTCATCACCTTCATCCTTTGGCATGCAAAATTCAACTAAAAATATTGGGGAAACCATAAATGATTGAGTATTTAATTATCACATGCGCATTAGTAATGGCTTCGATTTATTTATATACCATAATTAGACGAAATTTAAAGAGTAGATGTATAGAATGTAATCCCTATCAATGTCAAGAATGTCCATATATTCAAACAATAAAGTGTACATGTCAAAAATTCCCTTCTGAAGTGAAAATAGGTGCTATATTAAAGGAGAGCGTGAATAAAAATGGAACCATCATCCAATAATCCGTGTAAACATAAACTACAAGGATATACTCCAAGACTTAGTGATTTAAAAGAGGGACAACTTGCTAAAGTGATAGGGATAAAAGGCGGTCCCCCGACATATAGAAAAAGGTTATTAGACTTGGGCTTAACACCTGGAACAGAAGTAAAAGTTAGCCGAGAGGCTCCATTAGGAGACCCAATAGAAATTGAACTGAAAGGATATTTCCTCGCGTTACGGAGAAAAGATGCATGGCATATTCTCGTCGAGCCTCTTCAAAACAACCACGAATAATTATTGTCGGAAATCCAAACTCGGGGAAAAGTTCTATTTTTAATGAGATAACTGGGGGACTACAAGAAGTAAGTAATTATCCTGGGGTTACCGTAGAACGGAAGTTAGGTTCATTTGAGATTAATGGAATAAAAATCCTGATTGAAGATTTACCTGGAATTTATTCGCTGACACCATACACAGAAGAGGAAAAGATTGCAAGGAATCAAATTTTAAAATCAGATATAGATTTAATTATCAATGTTGTTGATTCATTAAATCTGGAACGGAATCTTTATTTAACGACTCAAATAATAGAATTGGGAAAGCCTTTCATTATAGCCTTAAATATGAGTGATATAGCACGAAAACGGGGTATCCTTATTGACCATAAGCAATTGTCTCGCATTCTGAATATCCCTGTGATTCCAACTGTAGCAAACCAAGGGGAAGGAATTGCTGAACTAAAGCAGATTATTTATTCTTTTATAACTAACAATACATCCATTTTACCTAAACCAGTGATTTACGGACATGAAGTCGACTCGGTTGTTGAATCTTTATCCGAAATTATCTCCGAATTCCTTCCTAACGAAGAAAAAACGAAATCACGTTGGTTCGCTATAAAGTTATTGGAAAAGGACTTTGAAGTCACTCATTACTTGGACACTTTTATTTCTGAGAGTGAATTAAAAGAAATACATAAGGAAGTAGAAAAAGGGATTAAGGAAATAGAACAACATGAAAACGAAGACTCCTCAGTAGTTATTTCTCAAAGGAGATATGGTTTTGCTTCGGGTGCAATTAGGGAATGTGTAAGTTACACTGGAGAAGCAAAGCAGAACATAACAGACCAGATAGACAATATTGTGTGTAATCGTATTGTAGGACCTTTTCTTTTATTAGGGGTGGTTGGTTCTTTATTTTTTATTGTTTTCAAAACAACTCAGGAGTGGAAATGGTTGCCTTTACCAACAGGATGGGTTAGTCCTATTGAATTATTTGAAGAAATATTTAAAATTATTTCCGTGCAGTTTACATTTCTTGAACCTAAATATCCAGCCATCCATTCTTTGATAACAGATGGCATTATTGGTGGTGTAGGAGCAGTATTAAGTTTTATCCCGCTTATTTTTGTACTATTTTTCTTAATATCCAGTTTAGAGGACACTGGGTATGTTGCACGGATAGCTTTTATATTAGACCGCCTTATGCGCACTTTTGGATTACAAGGTAGGTCTATATTAGCCTTAATAATTTCTGGTGGACTTGGGGCTGGTGGTTGTGCTGTACCTGGAATTCTTGCAACCAGAACGCTCCATGAACGGAAAGATAAAATTGTAACTATGCTTGTTGTTCCTTTCATGAGTTGCGGTGCGAAATTGCCTGTTTATGCTTTGCTGATAGGTGCTTTTTTCCAGCAATATCGCACCCTCGTTATGCTAATTTTATGGTTACTTTCTTGGGTTGTGGCTCTTATCAGTGCCTTTGTGCTTAGTCGCTTTATCATACATGGAGAACAAACTCCATTTGTATTGGAACTACCTCCATATCATATCCCAGTGTTCAGAAGCGTTTTTAGACATACATGGGGACGTACATGGATGTATATTCGAAAAGCAGGAACTTTAATTTTAGCAGTAAATATTATTATGTGGGCATTGTTTTATATGCCTCTTCCACATCAACGGGTCGCAACACAAACGGGAAATAAAATTGAACATAGTATTGCGGGTGTTTTAGGTAAAACTATAGAACCCCTAACAAAACATATAGGATTCGACTGGAAAGTAAATATCGCTCTTATTGGTGGAATGGCAGCTAAAGAAGTCATTGTCGGTAGTTTGGCAACAGTTTATAGCATAGACAACGAAGAAAATGACGATGAACCAGAATCACTTTCTACAATTATATCTACCAGCAATGATTGGTATCCGCTACGTGCGTTTACTATGATGGTATTTGTAATGCTCTATTCCCCTTGTATAGCAACATTAGTTACTATTGGAAGAGAAACAAGGAGTATTCGCTGGCCTATTTTTTCTTTATTTTTCTCAACCTCTATTGCTTTTTTAGTTTCATTGATTGTTTTTCATATTGGGTATTTATTATCATTGGGAACATAATCCCTTACTTCTCAAAAAAATAGATATACTAAATTTAGAAAAATGAATCAACAACAACCACAAAATAACACTAAAATAACACCCCTGTCTAATATAATCTTATTAATAGGGTGTTGTTTGTTATTTTTTATTAGCCTTTTATTATTTTCTGGAACGTGGCAAAAGGATTTTATTGGTAAAGATGAAGATATATTTAGAGAAATTCCAAAACATATTGACGAAAATATTGATTTTTACAAAACCCAACCACACATTCCTTTTACATATATTACTTTTATTCTTTTCCAAAAAATTTCTTCCATAACCTCCTTTCATTACATTATCAATTGGTTATTACATACATTAAACACCCTTCTCCTTTTTAATCTTTTAGCCCGTAAAAGTAGAACTATAACTTCTTTAATTTTGGCTTTATTACTTTCATGCTTATTCCTTGTTCATCCGCTAAATATATATTCGACTTCGTTCCTTATTAATCGTGGGGGCTTACTTTCTTCATTCTTTGCATTAATTTTATTTGCTCTTTTATATACAAGGGATGAGGATACCTCAGCTTATTTATCTGTCATATTTTATTCAATTATCTTAATTATTTTGTCAGTATTCAGTCATTTTATTGGCATTGTAATGATTATTCCTGTCCTATATTATTCATACTTATACAAATCAAAAAATGAGTCTATTCAACATACTATCGTTTATTCGGGTGTAATACTGTTCGGTGTTTTGTTTTCTACATTTATATTCTTTGCCTTATATAACTATAACTATCATAGAGATTTATTTGAAGCGACTCTTCCATTCAACCATTTTAATACTATTAGTGGATTTTTTATATTAACTCTCTTCCCAACTTCTTTTTTCCCATTACAGTATTTTGGAATAGAGTCTTTTCTAAGTATACCCATTACTGTAATGATACTTTGCTTCTTGTTCATATTAGGATTTTATTTTTATCGGAATTCCAAGACCATGCATTTTCTTTCATGTTTAGTATTGGTTTTGAGTGTCATTATTTACCCTGTTTTCCAAAGAGTTGATTTAAGCATGTGTAATAGTAGTTATTTTTTAATTTTAAGTTCGGTTATTCTTTGTTTTTTTGTTTTCCAAAATATTTTTGAAGAAAAGAAAATTATTAGCTATTTTACCACTATTTTTCTCATCATTATTTTGTTTGCCCTTACGTTATTCAGCTTTCAATTAACTTACGAGCTTCGTGACCCAGAAAGATTATGGTTGGCTTGTGCAGGAAATTACACTTCAAATCCAGAAACTTGGAAATATTTAGCACGAATCTTGACTAAAAAAACCCATAAAGAAATACCTAAAAAAGATATGTACATTGATAAAGCAGGGCAAGCATGGAATGCACTATTAGAATTACAACCTGACAATACAGAGGCGTTAAGAGGAATTTCATTGCTATGTTTGGAAAACAACCGTTA
>JAIWNQ010000264.1 GCA_020216745.1 Candidatus Hydrogenedens sp. | reverse complement strand
TGACGATGCCAGACAATATATAAAAAGGGCTATTAGTTTGAATCCTTTTGAAAAAGAAAACATAAGACAACAAATAAAAATAATTGAGAGCGAGATAAAGGCAGGTAATAATAATCCAGACGACCTAATACACATTTATAACTCATATATGCATTTATATTTAATTGAGAAAAATTTAAATCAAAAGGAAAAATTAAATTTCCTAAAGATTGCAAAGGGACTATCCAACTATGAACAGGCATGGGAAATATTACAACAGGATTCTGATATGTTAGACGATAAAACTAAAGAGGATTTGTTAAAACAATATGAGAAACTAAAAATACTATTTAATAATATTCCTGTTCCTTTGTCAAAAAGTGGAGATTCATTTACCCCGCCTTACTTAATGATAGCAGATTATTATGAACAAAAAGGATTACTTTCATTGGCTAAGGCGTGGTTATCTGCTGGATTTCAAAAGGAACAAAATAACAAGGATTTTCTAATAAAACTTGGAAAAATATATGGGAAATTAGATAAGTCCACAGAATTTATTGAAAGATGGGGAAATTTCTTAGGTGACGATAACCAACTTTGGGAAAAATTGGTTCGGGAATGTGTTATCAATAGTAACTTTTCTTCTGCACAAAATTATGCAGATAAAATTCCCTATTCAATAAGTAAAAGATATATGTTTTTATGTAATATAGCAATTGAAAATGGCTATCAAGAACAGGCAAAATTATGGCTTGAAAAAGCAAAAGAAAGTAATCCTACGTCTGAGGAGATACAGGAAATAAATGAACTTATAAACAAAATACAAAAGTAAATCAAAGGAGTATATGTATGAGTTATATCGCAGAACGAATGAGCCGTATTGATGCCAGTGGAATTCGTAAAGTATTTGCATTAGCGGGAAAGATGAAAAATCCAATTAATTTAAGTATCGGACAACCTGATTATGATGTAGATGAAGTCTGTAAAGAAATCGCTATAAATGCGATTAAAAGTGGTTTTAATTCATATACACAGACATGGGGTATTGAGGAATTAAGAGAAGCAGTACAGGAGTATTATCAAACTAAATTTGGCGTCAAAATATCGAATGTAATGATAACATGTGGGGTATCGGGTGGGCTTTTCCTTGCTTTGTTAGCCACAGTAAATCCTGGAGATGAAGTCGTTTTCGCTGACCCTTACTTTGTTATGTATAAACACTTAGTTAATCTTTTGGGGGGAAAACCTGTATCTGTAGATACTTATCCCGATTTTCACTTAACAGCCGAAAAAATAGAACCTTCTATAACAAGTAAGACAAAAATTTTGATTTTAAATAGTCCATCCAATCCTACAGGGATAACAATTCCAAAAGAGGATTTAGCAAAGATTGCAGAATTAGCAAAAAAACACAAATTATTAGTAATAACAGACGAAATATATGAATCATTACTGTACGATGAACAACCTTCTACAATTGCAGGTATGTATGACCAGGTAATATTACTTAATGGTTTTTCTAAAAATGCGGGTATGACAGGCTGGCGTGTAGGATACGCTGCAGGACCCGAAGATATTATTCAACAGATGAACACCCTGCAACAATACACCTTCGTTTGTGCCCCTTCATTTGCCCAAAAATCAGCCGTTCAAGCGTTAAAATCTGATATGACTCAAAAAATAGAAGCATACCGTAAGAAGAGAGATTTGATTTATGAAGGATTAAAAGATACTTTTGAAGTAGTAAAACCTAAGGGTGCCTTTTATATATTTCCAAAGGCTCCAGGTGGTGATGGAGATGAATTTGTGAAAAAAGCAATTGAGAATAATATTCTAATTATTCCTGGTAGCGTTTTCTCTGACAAAAAAACTCACTTCCGTATTTCTTTTGCCGCTCCAGACGAAACTATCAAACGCGGTGTAGAGGAACTCAACAAATTAGCAAAGCAGTTTTTATAAAATTACTATTTCGTAAATTGAGATCTAATTTTTTACACAGAAATTATCTTCGCCCTGACCAGGACACCAATAATAAGATGGCGAGTTAAAGAGCTGAATAGCACGCAAGATTTCTTCAAAAGAAATACTCCAATCCTGTGGATTGTAATCTGATGCATGAGGCTGACAGGAACGATCTCCTCTATTTCCAGGGACATAGCCATCTTCTGTTGTAAGCCATGACGGAGCACAACTATACTCTCTATAATTATAAAATTGTATAACTCGCAGTAATTCAGTCAACTCAACTTTAAAGTCTCCATCCGTATCCAAAGAATGAGGTTGCTGAACTTCCTGTCCTTCACCTTCTCCCTCTTCTATCCCTTCCACTATTCCTTCTTCTACCCCCTCTAAACTCCCTTCAATTACCCCTTCTCCTTCTATGAGACCTTCTCCCTCTGTTACCGAACCTTCGCCTTCTGTTCCCGAGCCTTCGCCTTCTTGAACTTCGGGCTGAACATTTACTGTTATAGGTCCATACGATTTAACCACATAATTATTGGGGTCGTTTTCACAGTAATAACACATATAAGTTCCCGAATCTTCTAAGGTCAATCCTTCAATATTCACGGTTCGTTTTGACGTTCCTTTGATGCGTTCGTTATCTGTTAGCAAAACACCGTCCTTATACCACTCATAGGTTGTCAAATATACATGAAGTAGTTCTGGAACATATAAACGGAGATTTGTTCCTTCGTTTACTGTAAAATTTCTTGGAGGTGGGAATTGTGGAGGTTTTATGTTCGGGTCAAGAGCCGAATTTACAAAGGCTTGTTTGCCATCACATTCAAAGTAAAGATATTCCTGAGCATTGGTAAATCCATCTTTATCGGCATCGGCAAACTCAGATGGAGATAATATGCCATTCCCATTAATATCTTTTGCTCCTAAGTAATTCGTCAACAACTGATAATTTTTTGAATCTATAGGTGTGAATGTCAAACCGGGTAAAAACTGAGAAACACTTTCTGATGTAAGTGCTACGGAAGCGGCAGAAATAGTACCCACTGTATTCATCTCACCGAAAGTTAAATAAGCACAGAAAAGAGAATCTAACCCTGCAAACACTCTCAAAACCATATTGTCATGCTCGGGAGTAATTGCTCCACCTAAATCATTACGAATACGAGCAAGATTCTGCGTCCATGCATTTGCAACTAATGTATGAGATATACCACCGTTAGCACTTAAATCAATACTATCATCTTTTATACAGCGTTCTAATAGAGCAAATTCATAACTATCGAGCATGCCATTTCCTTTGATATATAATGATTCTGGGTCAACATCTTCATCATTTAACAATTGCTGGACTAAGGGGAATAAGTTACCATTAATATCTAATTTGTCTTCATCAAAAGAAACAGCAAAATTGATAAAAGGAAGATAGGGTTTGGTTAAGACAGATAAATATTTTTGAACCTGCTCAAAATTATCTTCTTCAGGCTTCATTAAATCCGCAAAGGCAAAAGGACCGTAATACGTAAATTTCCCGTTGTCCGTCCATGTCGGAGTATTGGGTCCTCCGAGAGGTGTTCCTTCAGAATCTACAATGCTATCATCATCTAAAACATGAATATGGACAACCTCTGTCAGGGTGCCTTTTTTCGGGTTTAAGTTAGGGTTCAAATCAACCGTAACTGTATAGGTTTTACTATAACCCGAGTCTGGGACTATTGAAATAATTTGAGCCTGACTAATATCTAAACTTTTTCCACCTACTTCTATTTCTGCGGTTGCTATTTCAAAATCTGTTGGGTCAACACCTGTCACCTCTTTCGAGAATATAACTTCAAACTGATATGTCTCTCCTTTTTCATTATGTACGGGGTGAATTCCAAAAACTTTGGGATAATCAAGCCAGTATTTTATAACACGGTCAACCATTCTCCGTGCCATGAAATAATATCCCTCTTCGGTTAAGTGCATATTTCTATCTAACAAGGAATGAAGTGGGTTAAAATATTCAGGGAAACCTGGCACATTTAATTCATTGCTGTTCTCATCTGTCCAAGGGAAAGTCCAAACATCATACGGGTCGGGAAGTCTCAGAGGAGGATAATCATCTGGGGAGAAACCAGGCTTTACATAACCTGCAGGATAAACCAACTGTTCTGTTCCCCAAATTGGGTCATTATCAGAATCAACCTCATATTCAAAAACACCATACATAAATTGCATAAGCCCATAGTTACTAATAAAGTGGACGCGGTCCCCTTTACGGTCTGCTAACCTTTGCTTATAAATATCCAGAACCATAATTCCTAACTGCTGGGTTAACAAATCGCATTCACTTCGTTTTGTATCGCCACCGAAATCGTAAGAAGTCAGTAAAACACGAATGTCAGGGCGAACAGATAAAATAAGGTCAATCAGATTATCCATATCCTGATTGACTATCTTATTTGCAAGAATTTCATTCTTATTATCTGGATGCCCTGGACATTGAAATCTCAATTCTCTATACGGGTCATCTGGTAATACAAATTCGGTTCCATAAAGGGCATCATTACCACCTAAGGAGATGACAACAATATCTATTGTTGGATAATCAGTTAGCATTTGCACAACCGCATTCCTAATCTGTTCTGCTGCAGGGAATTGTTCGACATTAACAAATTGGAATGTTTTCCCTCCTCCGACGACAGATTCATTAGCAACTTCACAGTATTCTTCATAACCTAATTCGACAAGGGCTTTCTGAAAAGAACGGAACCACCACATAAACATTCCCCAACTATCACCAACAATAGCAATTCGAGGAACTGGATTTGGTAGGTCGGACAGAGATTTCATATTAGAACTACTTGAAAAAACATTTGTAAAAGTTATTAATAACAAACAAATCCACAAAACTATAATTTTTTTCATAACAGTTCCTTTCATTCATTTTAATTAGATTATATATCCCAAAACTTTGTTTCATTCATGTGATTTTGCGATTACTAAAAAACTTGAATTACTCTAATATAAATAATATCTATATAATAATAGCACATTATGAAGGAGAAGGGAAATTATGGATTTAAAGTTTAAAGATAAAGTGGTGCTTATTACAGGTGCTTCGGAAGGAATAGGCCGTGCTTTGGCAAAGGTATTTTCAAGAGAAGGTGCAAAAATAGTCATATCAGCCAGAAATGAGATACGACTAAATGAATTGGCAGAGGAAGTTAAAAATGATAATAATTCAGTAAAAATTATTAAAACAGATGTCTCCAATCAGAATGATTGTGCCAATTTAATAGAACAGACCATCTCACACTTCGGTAAATTAGATATTTTAATTAATAATGCAGGTAGGACAATGTGGTGCCATTTCGATGAAATTCAAGATTTAGGGATTGTGGAAGAAATTATGAGAACAAATTTCTATGGTTCTCTATATTGCACCTACTACGCACTTCCATATCTATACAAAACCCATGGTCATATTGTTGCAATTTCCAGTGTTGCGGGACTTACGGGTGTTCCCTGCAGAACGATTTATTCTGCAAGCAAACACGCAATGGTTGGCTTTTTTGATTCACTACGTGTTGAAGTAGAACCTAAGGGTGTTCATGTTACCATTGTTGCACCGGACTTTGTAAAATCGGAAATTCATAAAAGGGCATTGAAAGGAGATGGTTCATCTCTTGGGCAAACGCCAATGGTAGAATCAAAAATTATGACAGCAGAAGAATGTGCAGAATTAATTTTGAAAGCCATCTTAAAAAAACAGCGACTATTAATTACATCAAATAGAGGGAAAATAGGTAGATGGTTAAAAATGTTCTGCCCTTCTCTTGTAGATAGAATAGCGAGAAAAGCCATTGAGCAAAAACATTAATCTGTTTAACTAACACTCAAAATCGTAAATTAGCACCTTATTCCAAAAAGAACTGAATTCAGACAAAAAGTTTCTATGTATTTCATGGTTCTGGTAGGCATCATGTCCTTTTATATTACTAAAAATAACCACAAGTCCAAAGGTATAACTATCATCAATTACAGGACGTTTTGCAGTCTGGGCAGGCGTTCCAACATAGAGTTTGACTACACTTGGTATTTTTGATAGTTCTAATAATCCCTCGTAAAATGCTTGTTTTTTAGCCTCACATATATCTTCTTTTAACCAGAAATAAACACTATGAACTACCATTTTTTTATATCTCCTTCAATTGAAAATCTTAAATGATTAAAATACCAGAAAACAATAAATCCAAAAGCACCTGTTATGTGCCATAAAGAATGCCAACCTATAAATGTGGGTTTAATGAAGTCATCACTTCCTGTGGCAAGTATTAATCCCAATAAAAAGATAACCACCAAAATTTTTAGGACATATTTTTGTTTTTGTGTGAATGTTTTTGAATAATAGGTCATAATAGAAACAGATAAAATTGCGTTTAATATTAATGCAACTTCTCCAAAAGTAAAACCACTTTTTTCACCTAATTTAAGAAATACACGTTCAGGTGGAGCAAATATTTCATATCCTAATTTAAAAACGACAAAGAAATTTATCACACTCAGAATTAAAACAAATCTTTTATAATGCATATTCTTAAAAAAATCTCCTGCCAAAGCTAATTCCAACGCCCAAACTAAAAGGATATTAGTAATAATATCTACAGAAGTCCACAATTGCTGTGTAGGATACATGTGATGAATAATAGTTGGAATAGCAGTTATAATGATTGTAAAATAGAAAAACAACCAGCGTAATGGTTGTTTGCCATCAAATAACCAAAAAAGAGTTACAATTATACCTGACCATAAAGTAGCAAAGGAAGTAACAACATTTGAAACGTGAGCGTCATGTAAATACATATAGATTTCCTTATTCCAAATGGTTATAAAGATGCTATTAAAACATTTTCGTACTATAAAAAGTCAAATCTAAAAAAAGCGAAAGGACTCACCATGAAAAAAATCTATTTTCTTTTTTATGTATTTTTAGTTTTTGCCACAGTCTTTACTGTAAATGCACAAAATATTGAAAGCAGAAAAGAGAAATATCTGTATTTTTTGAATTCACTCAATAACATCCCTGTGGACAATACATTAACACAGGAAAAGACTGCAAAGATAGAAACTCTCAAAAGTAAAATATCCAATATTTCCACCGAAGCGGATTTCGAAGGCATATACAAAGAATTTACAGAAGTTCGGGAATGGCTACTAAAAAACGCAGTTGAAAAACCATCACTTTCTTCAGAGACATTCTCTGAAAATACTGATTTCTGGATTTTGGAAAATTCAAAGACGAGGGTTCAACTATCTAAAAAAGATTTACAATTAATAGTTGACTATCAAGGTCAAAAATGGGAGTTCTATCCCTCTGATGATAGAGACATAATATTAGCCCTGACAACGTTATCATTAGTCTCTGCAAAGGAAATCACATGTGAAGAAATAACAACGGGATATGCAAAAGGTTTCACACTTCAATTCAAAGATTTTCCATCTGCACCCAATTTTACAATCTTTATAACTTTTTATCTTGCTGATAATAAACTAACTATTGATATTGCGAGTTCGAGTATTGTGAGACAATTGAGAGAAATACAATTTCCAAAACCTGTCCAACTTAACCCATCTCCTGATGAAAAAAGCGTTTTGTGTGTAATGCAAGGGATGTTATTACCAGCCAACTATGCGGGGAAGTTTTATGGGAAGGAACCTGCAAATTCACGAATGATGTATATGCCATGGTGGGGACACATTAAAGGAAACAGCGGATTATTGGCAATTTTTGCAACTTCAGATGACGCCGGGATTGAATATCAACATCCAGAAGGAGGGCCAACAAGGGTTCAACCTGTATGGTATTCCAGTTTGGGGGAATTGGGCTATCTACGAAGTATTGAATATTATTTTTTTCCACAAGCAAATCATACAACACTGGCAAAAGGATATCGAAATTGGGTAAAAGAAAATAAAAATTTTGTGACGATTAAGGAAAAAATAGCCCGATGCCCACTTTTGGAAAAGATAATTGGTGTTCCAGTCATTCATGTTGGTACTCTATATCATATTGAAGAAAGTAGTCACTATTTTAAAAAGGAGATTCCTGAGAATAATCATTCACTTGTCCTTTACAGCAAAATTGCTGAACAATTGCGAGAGTTAAAAAACAAAGGTATGGACAGTGCTTATGTTCATTTAGATGGATGGGGATTCCTGGGATATGATAGCGGTCATCCAGATATTATTCCCCCTGGGTATGAAGCAGGAGGATTAGAAGGATTAAAACAATTATCAAAAACATGCAAAGAGTTGGGATATATCTTTGCTCTTCATGACCAATATAGGGACCTTTATCTTAATGCCGTCTCATTCAATCCAAAATTGGCTGTATTAAATCAAGCAAAAGTAAGGGAGCAACATAGTATATGGTGTGGAGGTCCCCAAATGTTTCTTAGCCCCCGATTTGTGCCTTCCTATGTCCAACGAAATCATAACTGGCTAATTAGTAATGGGGTTGAAATTCAGGGTGTTTATTTAGATGTTTTTTCAGTAGTTCCTCTGGAGGAAAGTTATGAATCGTTTGCCCCTGTTACTCGTTCCGAATGTGGAGAATATCGTAAAGAAGCATTTAGTTTCTTAAAATCTAAAGGTTATATCATAAGTTCTGAAGAACCTACAGATTATTTTGTTTCGGTTATTGATTTGGTCCATCATGGTCCTTATTGGCTAAGACCTTCTCTGGATAATGGTGAAAGTATAGGCATTCCCATACCTTTATTTAATTTGGTTTATCATGATTCCTTGATTATGCCATGGAGTATAACGGAAGATGGAGGTTGGGGTATACCTAAAGGAGATGCAGGATACCTGCACTGTATTCTTAATGCAGGAATGCCTTATTTGAACATTAGTGCTGATGAAAAAGAGATTAGTCGTATTAAAGAACTCTGTTCTATAGCAAAGCATTGTCAATTCCTCGAGTTAGTAAATCATGAATTTTTAGATGATACATACCGAAAACAGAAAACAACCTACTCCGATGGCACAACGATAATCGTTGATTTTGATAATAAAACTTACGAAGTTAAATATCCTGAGAAATAAAAGTAAAAAAACAAATCAGACCTATTTTGTCAGATTTTGGAATACCTGTTTAAAGGAATTTTTAATTTGTTTTAACCATGAAGGGGTTTTTCTATAGTTTTCTACGGCTTCAGAACAATTTCGACATATTTCGGGCAAATGACAACAATCCTCCATATTTAACCCTTCACGAATCATTTGAAGACGAGGAGAATTCCATATCTCTGTTATCGATTTTTCGTTAAGGTCACCCAAAATTACCGTTCTAAGCCAATCCACACAGCACAAAACAACTTTACCATTAAACAGAATACACATATCACGAGTTGGACGAATACATCCTCTTCTTAAACGCATCTCGGGGGTATTAGATAACTCTAAGACATTAGAAATATTTCCACCCCTATTCTCAAGCGATGATAAAACAAGACGGATACCATACTTTCCCCAGAGTTTCTTCATTTCATCAATCTCTTTTTCATTCTTAGAGGTAACTATTGTAGAGACCCTAAAATCCATATCGGAGTGTTTCTTTTTTAATAAATTTGAAAAATTTATAATATTTTCAATGACAGGTTTTGCAGGATAACCCATAAGTTGTTGATTAACTTCATCATTTAAAGATTGTAAACTTACTTTCAGTCGTTTTAACCCACTTTCTATTAATTTTTCTCCCATTTCATTATTCAATCGTGTTCCATTACTTACAACTAATGTTGTTACTTTGGGCATCTTTTTATGAATATATTCAACTAATTCTGGCAACCGTTCATCCAGCAATGGTTCGTTTTGTAAATAGGGCATAATCCGATGTGGGTTTAGAGTTGCCAATTGATCAATGATGGAACAAAATAGTTCCTTTGGCATTCTTCCTGTGGGAAGATGTGCTTTTATAAATTGTTCATTGGGACAAAATACACAACGGCCATTGCACCCTGTTTGTGTTTGTATTTGTATTCTTTGAGGGATAATCATTTTTTGTTTTCTATTT
>JAIWNQ010000263.1 GCA_020216745.1 Candidatus Hydrogenedens sp. | reverse complement strand
CTTTTGTTATACTTTTCTAAAAAACATTTTAAATAATCACTAAATAACTTATGAGCATCTATGAAACGTTATATTATTATTATACTGATACATTGCTTTTTGTTTCTTCCCTGTTGTGAAAACAAAAAACCAATAGAGGAGGAAAGTGTAAATACTTTAACTCCTGAGGGGCAAATACACACAGAACCCGAAGGAGTAACCAATCACCCACCTGAAGGAGAAGGTGAAGATGAAATCACATCAGCCTTTTGGCCTTCCCAGTATCCTTTTACATTAACATATCGTATTGTATCTAAATACCCACATGATAGTTCTGCTTTTACTCAAGGTTTAATTTGGGATAATGGTGTACTTTACGAAAGCACAGGATTATATGGAGAATCTTCTATTCGCATTGTAGAATTAGAAACAGGGGTTCCCTTACTATCAAGGAGTTTACCTCAGGAATATAATGGTCAAACATTTAGTAAAATTTTTGGGGAGGGAATAGCACTTGTTGGAAATTTGCTATATCAAATAACATGGAAAGAAGGTATTTGTTTTGTCTACTCTCGAGACACTCTTGAGTTCCAAAAGGGATTCTTTTATGAGGGAGAAGGATGGGGACTTACCTATGATGGTAAATATTTAATAATGTCAGATGGGTCAGCATATCTTTCTTTTCGTGAGCCTGAAACGTTTAAAGTTGTAAAAACGATATTTGTTCAGGAAGGAGGGAATCCAATTACTCAATTAAATGAACTCGAGTTTATTGAGGGCTATATTTGTGCTAATGTATGGTATAAAGATTTTATAGTAGTTATACAACCAGACACAGGAAATGTGGTTGGAAAAATAAATTTATATGGATTAAAAAATCAATTATTAAACCCCACTCACGCAGATGTATTAAATGGTATAGCATTTCGTAATGACAACTACCATCTTTTAATAACGGGTAAATATTGGGATACCCTTTTTGAAATTGAATTATTACCCCAAAATACCAACAGATAAGTTTTTATTAATCACAAAATCCTACAATTAAAACACTTTCCCAAGGAATACGTTTTGGTGACTTATTTTTTAATACTTCCTCTTTCATTTTAATAAGTCCCTCTTCAAATTCATTTTGTGGAATGAGTCGTAATGTTGAAATAAATTTCGAACTAATTTTTTGCAGATATTCTTCTGATAACCAATCTCTAACTGATATATAATATTCTTGATGAATATTATAAAAACCTGCCTCCATAAGCATGTTTACAATATCCTCCTCTTTCGGAAAACGTTGAATATCTATTTCGGAAAAACTGGGGAAAAACTGATTTAAAGGGTGATTTCTGATAAAAAGATAAGGAGCAGAAACGAAAAGTACCCAACCATGTTTTAATACCCTTCGGCATTCTGATACCATTTTGGGATGGCTATCTAACAGGTGTAAAACATAAATTCCTGAAATTGCATCAAAGGAATTATCAGAACATGGAATATCATGTACATCAGCATGAACCCAATTCGCAGGAAGTCGTTTTTCTTGTGCCTTTCTCAGCATTTTTAATGAAATATCAAGTCCAATATATTTGCCTTTCCAATGCGGAGAGAGTTGATAATAAAGGTTTCCTGTTCCACAACCTAAATCGAGTAAAGAATTGATTTTAAATCGTTTTAAGAGAGATATAACTGTAAAAAGATAAGGAGCACTTCCTGTGCGAAATTGGTCATAGTTATCAGCACATGTATCAAATAATT
This sequence comes from Candidatus Hydrogenedens sp., assembly GCA_020216745.1. Taxonomy (GTDB): domain Bacteria; phylum Hydrogenedentota; class Hydrogenedentia; order Hydrogenedentales; family Hydrogenedentaceae; genus Hydrogenedens. The sequence continues at coordinate 8,269 of JAIWNQ010000263.1, read as the reverse complement.
CCATGGGAAAAACTATGTGCGTTCATGAGTAATGTGTTTTTCTATAAAACCTGCAACATCTTCCATAGGTAGTCGAACTTGTGTCATTGCATCACGTTCACGAATAGTTACGGTTCCATCTTCTTTAGTCTGAAAATCAACCGTAATACAGAATGGGGTTCCGACTTCATCCATTCGGCGGTATCTTCGTCCGATGGCACCAGAATCATCATAAAATGTTATAAACTTTTTACGCAATTTTTTCTCAAGGTCTGTAGCAATTTCAGCCAGTCCATGTTTTTTAACTAATGGAAAAATACCTGCCTTAATAGGAGCCAGACGTGGATGGAGTCGAAGTACTATACGTAATTCTCCTTCTACCATTTCTTCATCGTAAGCATCACACAACACTGCCAATATAGTTCTATCCACACCAGCTGATGGCTCTATCACTGTGGGAATATATCTCTCATTTTTTTCAGGGTCGAAATATGAAAGGTCTTTTTTTGAATAGTTTGAGTGCTGTGTTAAATCAAATTTGCCACGATTAGCTAACCCTTGGAGTTCACCCCATCCAAATGGGAATTCATATTCGATATCAACTGTTCTCTTAGAGTAATGTGCTAAAGACTCCTTTGGATGTTCATACCAGCGGAGTTTATTCTCTCGAATACCAATATCCAAATACCATTGCCAAATCCATTCCTGCCAATGTTCGAACCACTTTTCTTCGTCCTCTTCCCTGCAGAAGAATTCAATTTCCATCTGTTCAAATTCACGGCTCCTAAAAATAAAGTTTCGTGGATTTACTTCATTTCTAAAGCTTTTACCTATTTGTGCAATACCAAATGGGACTTTAACACGGCTGGTACTATATATTTGCTTAAAATCCACAAAAATAGATTGGCAGGTCTCAGGTCGAAGATAAGTATCCACAGCGGTATCATCACTCACCCCAATCCGTGTTCTTAACATACTGTTAAATGCACGTGGTTCTGTTAATTCTCCACCACATTCTGGACAACGGTCACCTTCAATATGGTCAGCACGGAATCGTTTCTTGCATGATTTACAATCAACCAACATGTCATGAAACTCAGCAACATGACCACTGGCTACCCAAGTATCTGGGTGCATTATAATACTGGCATCCAAGCCAAGCATGTCTTCTCTTGTTTGAACAAACACATACCACCAATCATCTTTTAAGTTCTTTTTCAGTTCAACCCCTAATGGACCATAATCCCAAAATCCATTGATACCTCCATAAATCTCACTGGACTGAAAAATTAAACCTCTTCTTTTACAAAGATTTACAATTTTTTCCACTTTCGCATTCCTTTCATGTAGGTGGGTAATCATCACAATAATGGAAGAATATTTTAAAATAAACAGGATAATATTTTAAACTTGCGTTCTAATGTTTACCTCTTTACTCTGTATAGCCTTATCTCATGGGTACGATTTGGGCAAACAACTTCTGCATAAATCCACACCTCATCATTAACCCATAACCAATGAGAATACCTAAATGTAGCAAATTTATCCCCAGGTGTTAAACTTACCAAAAACGGAGAGTTTGGCGTTAAATCTATTATATTATGAAGGTCAAAAGTAAAACCTAAACCTGTTGCTATATTGTAAACAGGGTCATACCAATTCATATTTGAACCTTCATAAACAAACACGAATCCAACTCCTAAAGGTAAAATAGATGAGGGACGCACAAAAAAGTTATGCCATCCATTCAAGTTCATTATCGGCTCGATACTATTTCCTATTGGTTTCCATGTTTCACCATCCTCACTTGTAAAGTGGAATATCCATTCATTTTCTCGGATATACCCTATTACATAACAGTGATATAAATTATCATGGATAAAAATAAAAGGGTCTTTATATCCTCGAGGTTGAATATCTCGTTCAAATCTCTTTTCAGGAGGCTGAATTACCTTTTTTGCTGTATCAGGCTTAAACTCCTCGGGGGTATCTGCATCATCAAACTTAATTATTGACCATACCCCATGTTCATCAGGCGAACATGCATATAATTTATATTTGCTTGTCTTTTTATCAATCACAATGGCTGGACGCTCAAAACCAGAAACGGGTACCTGTTCACGCAAAATATTTTTAACAGTCTTGAAATGAATTCCATCTTCACTTTTTAATATTCTAATCTCATAACCCCTTAAACCTCTTTGTCCTTCGGCGGTTCTCATTCTACATGCAAGCCAAAAAATACCATTGGAATCTCGAACTACTGATGGAGCACCAGCCCACCACTCAGGTTCATCTTTATCAGGGCGAAGTATTACATCGTAATTTGAATTTTTTTGTGTAAAATTTTTAAATATATCTGCAGGTTCAGGAAGTTGAAAATTATCAGTAGCAATTTTATTAATAATTGATATCATAGTTAACATAACTACAATCATACAATTCCTTTCATGTTCATCATTTCTTCATATAATTAACTCGAGATAGTAGTATAATTTGAACTGGGACTAAAAATAAAAGTAAAATTCTTATTCCTCTCGAGAATCATTGAGGATAATAGATGTTTCCGAATCGACAAAAATTTAATCTTGATGGTATCTGGACTGTTGTTCCTGACCCTAATCAACAGGGTGAGGCAGAAGAATGGTTTAATACCCCACCTTTGGGACACGGTATAGAAATCCAAGTTCCACAAATAGAACCTATCCCACCTCAATTTAATCCTATAACAACAACCTTATGGTACTTTAGAGAATTTGAAATTCAAGAAATACCAGATAATAAACTACTTTTCCTTTATTTAAGTAATGTTAACTTCTCAGCATCTCTGTGGCTTAATAACAATTATATTGGTAAACATTTAGGCGGAGCATTTTCACCTTTTCAAATACATATTACAAAATATATAAAGCCAGGAAAGAATTTTCTTGCTATTAAATTGTCTCCTTTTTCAAAAATTGAAGAAACGTACCATAAATTCATCTATGATTCTTCATGGTTGAATTATCCTGGGATTTGGGGGGATGTCTATTTAGAGCAAAGAGATTTGTTCTATATTCAAAAGGTCTGTGTCAGGTCAGATATTATGGGCAAAATGCTAATCATAAATGCCCATACAAATCAAAAAGGAGGTACTTACACAGTTAAAATTCCAGAATTAGGCGTCGATATTAAACATCATCTCCCAAAGATTGTAATACCCTTAAAAAAATTTGACTTATGGGATCCAGATTCACCGATTTTGTATGACATAACTGTAGAATACCAAAATGAAAATAACTCTGATTTAGCCAAGGTTAAATTCGGAATAAGGGATTTTAGTGTTCGTCAAAATTATTTCATTTTTAACTTCAGGCCATTTTTTGTAAAAGCCTTAGACTTTGATTGGAACTATAAAGATATAAACACAGACTCATTGTCAGAAAAAATAATCAGAGAGAATCTATTAATCGTTAAGAAATTGGGATATAATTTTCTATTCACCCATGGCAAACCTCTACCTAATAAGGTCTTAACTCTCTGTGATGAGATTGGCATTTTAGTTTCAGAAACACCCTCGTTAAAATATTCTCAAAACCACCATAAATGGCAAAAAGTAGTAGAACGTGAAATAGATGAAATTGTAACAAATCAAATAAATCATCCTTCTCTGGTTTGGTTTCAAATAGAAGATGCATCAGAGACACCAGAGCCAAAATCACTTATCCATTTCTTTAGAAAAATTGACCGTAGTAGATTTATTAGCATCCAACATAAAGATTCGGGAAATAATGATACGTTTTGTTTTTGCCCACCCTATAAAGTTGATTTATCTCCAATGAAATACATTTCCATTAAACCTCAGCAATACATAAATAATGCGACACGATTATTTTTAGAGCATGTTTGTAATGATAACATATTACATTTTGCTGTAAAGAGTATTGATAACGTCATTTCAGAAAATGAATGTGATAAAAATGCAAAAGGGAATATACTCGAAAAATATTATCTACAAATCAAACAAGGGTTTGAAGAAAGAGACCTGAACTTATCTTTAAATTCTTTTGAAAATTTGCTTGAACAAATCAAAGAGATTTATTTGTCAAATATTCAAACGTATATAGATACTTGTTATCAGCATAGGAAAATTGCAGGGCATTGTATTTCTACTTTAAATCGACCATTATTTTTAGAAGCTGAATCCTTATTAGACACATTTAAGAACTCAACCGAGCTCCTACAGAAATTTTCCTCACTAAATAATAATCTTCGTATTTCCTTATCATTGGAAAAACAAAATCTTACTCAGGGAGAAGAATCCCCAGTTGTTATATCATTACCCCGCTTAGATAATAAAATTTTTATAAATTCTGATGCAGATGAGTCCGAAATTCAAGTTGGATTAACTGTTCAGATTCTAAGCCCAGCAAATCAAGTGTTATGGAAGAAGAAAAAAAAGAATATCAAAATTAAAAAAGACACCACAGATTTATGGCAAGGGGACATTTCAGGGTCAAGTAATATTGGGAATCATTTATTAGTTGCTCAACTATCAATAGATAATAACGTTGTTTCGGAAGTAAAACTTGACTATTATGTAGCACCTACACCTACACCTATTAAAATACCAGTTGAAATAATAGATCCTACAAATTATTATGAAAAAATTTGTTCTGAATGGATAGACCAAAATGGAGAAATCCCTCATATTTATATTCTACCTCCAATCTCTAATACTATTTTTGGCTATCCCGATAAAGAGATTCTAATGATGTTAGAACAAGTTCGGTATGGAGCCATTGGGATTGTCTTTTCTCCACCTGATGATTGGAATAGGCTAAAGGAAATTTTCCCTGACTGTCCAGAATTTACAACAATAGACTTAAACAACTACCCCGATTGCAGTCATTTTCACTATGTCAAACCACATCCTATCTTTTTAAACCTACCTAATCGATGTCTTATGAAAAAACCTTTTAATAACATAATTTCATCTAAGGTCATTGCAGAAAAAGGCGATGAGGATATATGTGGTTGTGTTGTTTTCCCACATCAAGATGAAATAGAACCTTTCTGGGCTAATGACATACTGGTCCAACGTTACGGAATTGGAAAACTTGTATTCACTCATCTGCATATTTTAGAAAACATTTCCATTGACCCATTGGCTACTCATATCTTTACAAATATGGCAACTTATTTTTCGAGAAGGGCTATACCTTCAGAAGAACCTTTACCTATTCCACAATCTTCGGTGGAGTGGTTTAGGTCGGAAAGAGATAAATATTTCCGTAAATGGTTGGTTATTGGAGAATTTCCCATACCCAAAAGTGAAGAAGATACCTATTATCCTTCATTCAAAAATACAAATTTGTCAGAATCTTTTTACGGCAAATATGGCGTGAATACATGGAAGCCATGGCATACAAACAAGAAAAATAATCATTTCCTTAACTTCCATCAAGCTCTTACAATTCCATTACATCCTTCTTACCTCGAACAAGATAACGGTATTGCGTTCGCTTTTGCGGAATTTAATTATGAGGATAATAAGGAGGTTATTGTTCAGGTTAGGACTACTAACCGAATAAAATTATGGCTCAATAATTCTAAAATAATTGAAAACCCAATCCATTCGAACGAAGTCCAAATTCTTGAAGATAAGGTGACACTTAAACGATGGAAAAACAATATTTTTATTGAGTGTGTCAAGGAAAAAGGAAATCATGGGTTTTCAATTCAGTTCTACGATACAAAAAGAAACCAGTTGGATATAAACTGGTAACAAACAGATATAAGGAGCCATATCATGAAAAACGTTATTTTTATCGCTATTCTTATTTCACTATCTATACTCACTACCGATACTTTTTCTATTTCTCAAAGAAATGAGAATTTCGTTCAGGAAGTAAGGACCTTTTTCAGAGATAAAGAAGGATTGGTAGAAAATAATGTAAAGGATGTCCTCTATTTGCCTAACATAGGCATAGTTATATTAACTCAATCTGGCATGATACAAATATATCAAAATAATAAATGGGAAGAACTAAAAGACATTCCTTTTAAGCCGTTATATATCTCATCAGTTGAAAATAAATTATACATCGCTGATGAAAAGCAGGTAAATGAGTATAACTTTAATGATAAGAAATGGAGTGATATTTCTTTACCTGCTCATGATAACATCACAGACCTATACTGTTTTAATTCAAAGTTATATGTAAATTGTGGGAAAAATATTTTAGAAATAACCCAAACAGAGCAAAAGATAATTAAAGGACCCGGTGTTGATATTTATTCTATTGCTATAGGGGAAAACAACGAACTTGCAATAGGAACAAAAGAAGGTATTTACCAATATGACAATACAAAAGCAGAATGGGTATGGTTACTACCTGAAGATGAGAATCGCCGTTGGGCACCTCGGGATGTTCATGCGTTAGTTTATGACAATCAGGGCAATTTATGGTTTGGAGCCAAAGAAGGTGTTGGAAAATATAATGGCAATTCATGGAGCCTATTTACAGGGAAAGAGGGACTCCCATGGAATGAATTTATCTCTGCCGTGGCTGGAGAAAAGGATGATATCGTTTGGTTTGCCACTAAACGAGGTGCAATAAGGTATGAACAAAACAAATTCAGTTACCGTTTTAGCCATCGCTGGCTCTTAAATGACCATGTCAATTCTATTGCAATTGAACCCAATGGTAATGCGTGGTTTGCCACACCTGATGGACTCTCTCTAATTGAACGGAAAATCATGACCTTAGAAGAGAAATCTGATTATTTTATTCAACAGGTTGAAAAACGTCATAATCGTGACGGTTATATTGCCGAATGTAGACTTCTCGAGCCTTATAATACTGACACATGGGAATCGGAAATATCTGATAATGACGGGCTATATACATCTATGTACGGTGCGGTTCATGCCTTTCGTTATGCAGTTACAAAAGACTTACAATCAAAAGAAATTGCAAAAAGAAGTTTCTTTGCATGTAAACGGCTTGTTGACATTACAGGAAGAGGTTTCCCTGCACGAGTCCTTATTCCCATAGACTGGCGTGAACCTGTAAATGAACTAATGGGAAAAGAATATAATGCACGTAGGCAAATAACCGACCCCCTGTGGAAACAGATTGTACCCCGATTTGTAACATCCTCTGATGGGAAATATATGTGGAAATGTGATACAAGTTCTGACGAATTAGCAGGACACTACTTCTTTTATGGAATTTATTACGACCTTGTAGCTGAAAATGAAGAAGAAAAACAACCTGTTCGTGAAGTGGTTAAAACAATAACTGACCATCTTATTCAAAACAATTATTGCCTTATAGACCATGATGGGAAACCTACCCGCTGGGCTTTTTTCAACCCTGAAATGCTACATTCACTCAAAGGCTGGGAACAACGTGGATTAAATTCTATGATGATGTTATCCTTTCTCCGTGTAGCACATCATATTACAGGGGATGAGATTTATAATGAAGAATTTAATGAGTTATGTAACAAGTATTTCTATCATATCAATGCAATGCAATCGAAGATGTATTTCCCACCAGATTATGTTGTCCCGTGGGATAATAATCTTTGTCTTATGAGCTGGTTTGGAATTTTTAGATATGAAAATGACCCAGAAAAATTACTTCTATGGCGAATTGCAGTAGACCATGCATGGCAACATGCTGGAAGGATGAAACAGCCTTTCTGGAATTTTCTATATCTTGCATGTGCAAAAGAGTTTTCAAAACATGTTCAAGAAAATCGTTTTAAGGACTTATATTCAGACGTCCCTGGGTTAGTTCCAATGGTGTTGATGAGTTATACGGAACCAAATAAAATTGCTTTAGAGCATGCGTTAGAAACCTTAAAAGGAATCCCCTTAGATTTAATCTCTTATTGTATGGACAATACGAAAAGGCTTGATGTTGTGTTTGACGCAGACCGACACCCCGAACGGGTACGAGGTTGGCATATTGATGGGTATGCTTTGCCTATTCAAGAATTACCTCATCTCCGTAATGATAATGACCCATTTACACTGAATAGTTGTTCAGGAAGGGATGGGGTAAACGAAAATGAAGGAACGTTCTTCCTTCTCCCCTATTGGATGGGCGTATATTACGGATACATTAACTAAAGTTTTTCACTCTTTTTCTTTGTTGATTTTTTACTAAGATTTTTTTGGGAAGGTGTCTTTTTATTTTTTTCTTCATTTTTATTAGACACTGCTTTACTTTTAGCATGTTTCTGTTTAGAAACTTTTTGTTTTACTTTCTTTTTCTTGTCTATTTCAACAGTGTCT
>JAIWNQ010000262.1 GCA_020216745.1 Candidatus Hydrogenedens sp. | reverse complement strand
AATTTATCTTTATTATCATCTTTTCCCTTGTAAAATGGGTCTGGGGGAACATAGGTTCCAAAGAGAGTATCTTCAATAGCAAGTAAATATCTTTTCTTCTCATCTTTTGACATTCTCCCCAAATGAGTTTCTTCTACTTGCTCTAATTTTTCTTCAGGCTGAGTTTCTTCTATGTCAGATTTCACAAACTCTTCAACAACTCCTGATGTTTTTTGTATTGCCTGTAATCGAGCAATTTCATTAACCGCAATAGAATGAAATGGCGTTTTGGTTCTTTTCTTCAGTATTTGCTTATATATTTGAATTGCTTCTGAAAACTGCTGATATATATTCGCCTTAATTTTTGCTTGATAATATTTGGCTTCAACCCAAGCATCCGACCTGTCGGGATACTTATCAATAATTTCTTGAAGGATATTAAAAGCATCTTCATATCTACCTTTCGATTTTAACAGCCGAAAAGCCTCAAAAAGAGCCTCTACTTGATGCGTTTTATAACTTCGATATAATTCTATGGCTCCATCAATATCACCTAATAATGCTAATTTTCTTGCTGATGCAAATGGAGATGGGTCTTCAATTTTAGCACCAACAGGACTTATTTGTTCCATTATGCGACTGGACACAGCGTTAAGAAATAAAAAGGAATAGTAAAACAATGGGATAATCCAAAAAAGTAAACACCATCCGAGAATAGTAATTCGATGTGATGGTTCTGCTCTTAAATACATATACCCTGAAAATAACATATACACAATTAAAAGGGTCAACCATAGAACAACAATAATAGATATTTTTGGACTCTCTCTCTTCTGCACAAATATTATTTTAATAAATTTTCCCACTAACAAAAGAAGTGATACAAATGCAAAAAGATATACAAGTTCATCTATTGTCGGATAATAATCCATTTTTATTATTAGCCCAAACTTTATTACCGTTAAAATAATAAACTTTGTTATATTATACCAAAAAAGGATGTTATTTGTATGTCAAAATCAAAAGATAAAAAATTACCTAAACAAATTGTTCCTTTATCAGATATTCAAGGATATATTTCTACTGTGTTAGAAGAGAGTGACGAAACTACAATTGCGGATCTAATCGACTTCATAATTACACAAGGGGCTTATCATATTTCGAGTGATATTCATTTAGAACCATGGACAGAACATACTGCTTTACGCTATCGCATTGACGGTATATTACACCAAGTAGCCTTAATTCCAAAAGAATATCATGGAAAATTAGTTGCAAGAATTAAGGTATTAGCAGACCTTGTCATCTACAGAAAAGATATACCGCAAGATGGAAGGATAGACCCAACAAAAACTTCTTGTAAATATCCTCTGCGAGTCTCTGTAATACCTACAATAAAAGGTGAAAAAGTAGTTATCCGCGTTTTGGGAGAAACCCAGGAGTTATTTCATCTTGATGTACTTGGGTTTCAACCCAATGTTGAACAAAAATTAAAAGAAATTATTCGCAGAAACCAAGGAACTATTTTGCTCACAGGTCCAAGCAGTAGTGGCAAAACAACAACGATATATGCCTTAATTCAGGAGATGATTAATGCTCCTCGAAACTTACCTAATATTGTCACTATTGAAGACCCTGTTGAGTATTCGATGGATAAAATCTCTCAAATTCAAATTAATCCTCATGTCGACTTTACATTTGCAAATGCACTTCGTTCTATTTTAAGACAAGACCCTGAAGTTATTATGGTTGGTGAAATTCGAGACTATGAAACAGCAAGAATTGCCATTCAGGCAGGCTTAACAGGACATCTCGTCATAAGTACCATTCATAGTGGAACATCTGCAGGTGTTTTTATACGATTAATAGATATGGGCATTGAATCATATTTGGTGGCATCTTCCGTTATTGCAAGTTTGGCACAACGATTAGTTCGTATTAATTGCCCTGACTGCATTGAAACTTATAATCCACATCCATCTGTTTATTCTTTTTTTGACTTAAAAAATACCAAAGAAACCTTTTACAGGAGCAAAGGGTGTTCCTTATGCCAGTATATAGGTTATCGAGGTAGAGCATGTATCGGTGAACTATTGTATGTAACCTCTGCAATTGAAGAGTTGATTTTAAAGCATCCTACTGTGTCACAATTACATACACTCGCAGTTTCGTTAGGAATGGAGACAATGGCTGAAGACGGTTTAAAGAAAGCAAGGAAAGGTATCACAACATTAGAAGAGTTAATACGTGTTTTACCATTAGGTTCACATATATATTAATTTTTCAAACAAAAAGAGGACATTTTCATGTATCAAGGAGTTATATTAGCTGCAGGACATGGAGCAAGGTTAGGTCCTTTCGGGCAACAAAATCCAAAACCAATTGTACCTATTGCAAATAAACCTTTGATTGCTTACCAAATTGAAGCGCTTAAACAAATAGGAATTACAGATATTATTATTCTTATTGGGCATTTAGGTTACCGTATTATTCAAACAATTGGCGATGGTAGTGAATGGGGAGTAAATATTCGGTATGTGGAGCAGGAAAAGAGATTAGGATTGGCACATGCAGTAGGACAGTTGGAACCTTATATTTCAAGTCCTTTTTTACTGATATTAGGTGATATTTTCTTCCACGCTCCTCAATTAAGCCAAATGTGTGAAATTATGAAAAAAGAAGCCTGTGCTTGCATCTTAGCAACCAAGGAAGAACAAAATTTTGAAGTCATTCGAAAAAATTTCAGTGTGCAAATCAATTCTGAAGGTTATGTAACACGGGTTATTGAAAAACCTAAATATCCCCAAACAAAAATTAAAGGCTGTGGAATTTATCTATTTGATGAGCGAATATTTGAAGGAATTCATAGAACACCTCGAACTGCCTTAAGAGACGAGTATGAACTTACTGATTCAATTCAAATCTTGATTGACTTAGGGTATTCTGTAAAAGCATTACCTATTGTAGAATGGGATGTAAATCTGACTTATATCAAAGACTTAATAACTTGTTGCCATCTTGAACTAACAAGACAGGGTAAGAATATGATTCAGGGTAAAAACTGCAAAGTAGGCAAAAATTGTTCCATTGTTTATTCTGTGTTGGGGGATAATGTTGAAATTGGGGATAATTGCAACCTTGATAAATGCGTTATCCTAAATAATGTCTCTATCCCTTCAAATACAAACCTAAAAGATAGTGTTATATCTACTGAAGGCATTTTGGAATAACATAGATTTATTCAGTTATTCACTTGTCGCCAGCTTAGGGTACCTATATTAGGATTGTAATCCCATTCTCGGTTTTCATACGGTTGTTCAGGGATAAAGGTCATAACATGTTTTTCAATTAATTCCTGCAATGTAGATGGATACCTTCCAAAACGCTCATAAAAAGTTTTTATCCCATTTTCAATTAGATGCCTGTTCCTTTCTAATTGTTCATCCAAAATAGTTGTATTTTCAACCTTTCCTGATTTCGTTATAAAAAACTTTCCACCTAATGGGTCTATTATCGACTCTTTTGCGAGACCAAGTTCCTCTAACCCTTCAGGGAATTTATTATACTGAGAGACATACTGTTTCAACCGTTTTGTTAGTTCTCTACATATTTGTTTTATCTCCACTTGTATCATTTTTCGTTCTGCTAAATCTCGTAGCAATTTATCCTCACTATTTAATAGTTTAGACCACATATCTCTTTCTATTTCTATCAAATCATGCTCATAATTTAATTTTTCTGCTAAATCAACGATAAATTGGGGAGCTTTACCTGTAGCGGCGCTCATTGCAAAATAATAACCTGCGAGTTTCTTTGAGTTTGGTTGATTTGCCCTATTTAACAGATAAATCATACCTGCTTCGTACGGTAAATCCCATGTTTCTGGTCTGTAATATATTCCACGATGTAGTAAATTAAGTGCAGCATCAGAGTCCGCCCGTAATGACGATAAAAATATACTGCCGAAACGATACACCTCCCTAAAATATGGATCTAACTGAACAACTGCATTTAACATTTTTTCCAACCACTCAAATTTATAATCACCGTGGATTTCAGAACCTACATAAAGTAGGCAATGTATCCATAACAAATCGGCTACAATCGTGTCTAATCCCGCCGTAAAATACCGTAATAATTTTTCATTGGGGAGGTAGAGTAACTCTTTAGATGAAGTGCGTTGAATAGTACTTATTTTATACTGTAATAACACAACAAAAATAAGTACTACAATAAGAAAAAAGAAATGAAGTCCTTTTCTTTTTTTTTGCGAAAAATTAAACATCTTTTTTCTGGAACATTAAAATTGCAAGATATATGAAAAATAAAGTATAGAGTATTCCATAAACAACCACATATAAAACATAAGCAAATGAAATTGGCACACCATTGACAACTTCAGACCGAATATCAAAGTTAGCAAAGTTTGGAAGGATATAGTACAACCCTTCTAATAGTGGTTTTGTCCAGCTTCCTTCAAACGTTTTTGGTAAATCAATAAGGACACCAGTGGCATGTCCAAAAACATAAAAACAAAAAACCATAATAGCCCCTAAAATAGGTGAACTTAATGTCGAAAAGAGAACAGCAAGTGATGTGACTAATAGTAACTTCATAAGAACTAAAAATGAGGCTATAAAATACCAATAATTTATATCCCCTCCCAAAATCCAGACATAACCAGCAGATATTAAACTCATAATAATCACTACATTCGCAATTAAAATTGATAATCCCATATATTTACCAATGACAAACTCATAACGGTGAATGGGTTGAGCAATGATGGTATAAATTGTCCTTTTGTCAATCTCCTTATAAACGAGACTGGTTCCAACAAAAATAGCAATTAATGCACCAAATACAGATATACCTGCCAGTGAAAGGTCTTTAATGATTTTAATATCTTGTCCAATACTAATCCAGCCTATTGCCTTTGAGCCAACAATAATTACCAGAGCGAAGAATAGTAAAACATATAATACTTTGTCACGAACGGACTCTCTGAACGTATTTAATGCAACCGCTAATATCCTTCTCACCGTTTATTCCTCGACCCGTGAATAATATATTTCTTTTCTCTTCTCTTGTTGTTCTTCTTTTATTTGCATACGAATAAAGAAATCTTCCAGTGTTTCCTTCTGTGGCGATAACTCTACTAAATGTCCTCCAGCAGATATACACTTAAAAACAGCGTCATTTGCTATTTGTAAATTCTCAAATTGAAAATGTGTATAATCTTCCCACTTTCTAAGAAGTATCCCTTGATATTCTAATTCACTTATCACGTGTGTAGGTGCACTTTTAAAGACAACTTCGACCTTCCTAATTTCTTGTTGTAATACATCTCTAATATTACCTGATGCAACAAGTTTTCCTCGGGATAAAACACCTACCCTATCACATAATTGTTCTACATCACTCAATACATGAGAGCTAAAAAAGATAGTTTTACCAAACTCCCTTTGTTGTTGTATAAGTTCACGGATATGCTTTCTACCAACAGGGTCCAGTCCGCTCATAGGTTCATCTAATATTAACAAATCAGGGTTTCCAACTAAAGCAATAGCAAATCCAATCTTTTGTCTCATTCCTTTTGAAAAATTCTTTAATCGTATATCAGAAATTGTTTTTAACTGCAGAAGTTCTTCAAGTCGTAACCATTCCTCATGTCTTTCTTTAGATGTCATCCCTTTTAATCTGCCATAAAAATCGATTGTTTCCCGTGGTGTCAAATACTCATAAAAATAAGGTTGTTCAGGCAAATAACCTAAGGTGCGTCTTGCCTCTGGGTTTGTTGCCTCAACATTATTTATATAAACCTCTCCAGAAGTAGGTAATAACAAGCCACATATCATTTTTATTGTTGTGGTTTTCCCTGCTCCATTACGACCTAAAAACCCAAAGACTTCTCCCTTTTTTATTTCTAATGTGAGGTCTTTCACCGCATGTATTCTATCGGGGGTTAGCCCCGAATATTTTTTAGTTAAGTTGACCGTTTTTAATATTACCGTTGTTTCCATACAGGTAACATCTATTTCTCTTTTTTGAATACTACTTGGTCTATTTTCACAAACCAATATGCAACCGCAACTGCAATAACCAATACACCCAGTGCTAATACATTAAAAGGTTCAACCTTATTAAAATCCATAATAATAACTTTTCTGCTTACTGCAATAAGTGCTGTTGCGACAACTGTTTTGACATGTATTGCGTCTTCTCGAAGATAAAGAACTATATTTTCATATATCTCAATGGCAATTAAAACACCTAAAAATGCACCGAAAATATCTACTAAATCATCGACCGTTAGCAAAAATTTTGGGACATTCCATATTTTTGACATAACCACACTGACGATATCAATTGCTGAATAAGCAATGACAAAAACCATAATCAGTGTTAAAAATCGAATAACCCAACGCAAACATTCTTGAGAAAAATTAATTACTTTTTTGTCAAAATTACTTGTTTTGTTTTCCATAAAACATTCTCTATCTTTAACTACGATAATATACTTTTATTGTTTTAATTTCAAATGGCAAGAAGTCTAACAAAACAGTATTTCCATTACTTATCTCCAATGAACTTGTATTTTCTTCCAATAAATTACATATATATGCTTTTCGAATTCGGAACGGAAATACAATACTTGTAGCCCCCCGAGACTTGCCTGCTTCGTATAATCTTAGTATTAGGGCATCATCTTGTTCTGCCTTTTTTACAGTTTCTAAGATAATATTTGGATTATCAATTAGACACAAATTAAGAGACTCATTTGCCTCTGTTTCCTGATACGAATGTTTATAAATCATAGGTGGAATGTTTAGTTCGTAAGCTGAATTTACAACTGTTTTCACGTTAAATGCTCCCATATGAGGCAAAATTGAATATGTGAAGGTATGTAACCCTTGGTCTGCTTCCATATCTGGAGCCATAGGGGAACGTAATAAGGTTATTGAGATGCGACCTTCGTAGGCATCATGTCCATATTTACAATCATTTAATAGGGCTACACCATAATTTGTTTCAGAAATATCAACCCATTTATGTGCACATACTTCCAGTTTTGCTCTGTCCCATGATGTATTCTGGTGCAATGGACGTTGAACATATCCAAACTGGATTTCATTCTTAAATTCCTCTGCTAATATATTGAAATAAAAACCTGCCTTTAATATGGTATGCCGTTCGTGCCAATCTACCTCAGTTTTAAAGTCAATTCTTCGGCTCTTAGCATAAAAAATAACGTCCTGAATTAGTCTTGAGTTTCGCCCAATTTTATATTGTCGGCGAATAGAATGAACAAGAGAGCCATCTTCAATAATTTCAGATGATATTAATCGCTCCTCACTACAAATTTTGTCTCGATAATCTGCATTAATATCCCATGCATCCCAGCATACGGGAATATCCTCAGCAGTAAATAAATAATTCAAATAAAATCCTGGTTTTACAACCTCACGTTGACATTCTTTATCCCATAAACTTATGATTCTTCCTGCCTTATCAAATTTAACTCGATAAAATGGCGTTTCCAATGTGCTATTTAAGTTTACAAAGGGACTTGGCTTTATACGCTCTGTTTTTCTTAAAGCAATTGGCACAATACTCATCGGAGGTAAAAGCATAGAGACATACAAACCATCTTTTACCTGTTGAGTTTCTAAATGATTTCCTTTAACATCTACAGCCTCGTTAAATTCATGTTCTGGAATAAATATCAAATCATTTCTTGTCCATGCTAATGAGTTTGCAACAATATATCCTTGTTTTTCAGGATCCGAATATACATTCTTCCCTAAAAATCGAAACGTCTCATCTTTAATTGTATTCAGCTCTTTTTCAATTTCGGCAAATTCCTTTTCAGCAGTCTCATATACTTCATGAATAGAACTTCCTGGTAGAATGTCGTGAAACTGATTTGTCAAGAGTTTTCGCCATAATTGTTCTAATATTTGAGACGGATATTTACTTCCATATATAAATGCAAGTGAACTCCAAATCTCTACCTCACGAAGAAGAAGTTCCAGTTTCCTCATAAATTTTTTTGTTTTTGCCTGAGTTGTATAGGTTCCTCGATGTAATTCAAGATATAATTCACCTACCCAACAGGGAAGTTCATCTTTTATCTTTTCTTTAAGATTTGATAAAAACTCTGACACATTCACAAAACTAACTTTTGGACAGCCTTCGACATCTTTAAGTCGCATAGCAATTTCAATCATTTCAGGGGTTGTACCACCACCGCCATCTCCATAACCTATAGAACATAAAACAGAATCTTGTATGTCTTTCTGCTGGACATAATCCCATGTTTCTTTTATAACAGTCGGCGTAGGAAAAGCGTTATACCCATTGGTGCGAGTTGTTAGAAAATGAGTAAAGATTCGTGTCCCGTCAATTCCTTGCCACCAGAATGTATCGTATGGGAAACGATTTGTGTCATTCCAATTAATCTTACTGGTAACAAAGTGCTTGATATTACATTTTTCTAAAATTTGTGGTAATGCGGCAGAATAACCAAACACATCAGGCAACCAGAGCGTATCAGGGGTATAACCAAAATATTTTTTTACTGCCTTAATCCCTTCAATAAACTGGCGAACAAGAGATTCACCTCCAGAGATATTACAATCTGCCTCGACCCACATACCCCCATTAGGTTCCCAACGACCTTCTTTGACTTTTTTACTTATCTTTGTAAGCAACTCTGGATAATGCTCTTCTATCATTTTATACAATACAGGCTGAGATTGAATAAATCGGAATTCGGGGTATGTATCTAATAACAACAGCATACTTGAAAAAGTTCTGGCTGATTTTCGTATGGTCTCGCGAACAGGCCAAAGCCAACCAATATCGATATGAGCATGCCCAACAACCCCGACAAAAGGCGTTGTAGAACCATTTTGGCACTTCATTAATGATGCAACTATTTTTTGAGCTGATTTTGCAGAATGTTCTAATTCTTCTTCTGAATCCCAATGCATTGGAATAAGGTCAAGTGCTTTGTTTAGTTCTTTTAAGATTCTGGCACGTCGTAATGAATTATTATCAAGTATTTTTGCTATATGAAACAGGACTAAGCAGTCAAAATAAAGCTGGGTGATAAACGGTCTTTCAAAAAGTAATTCACTGGATTCTAATGTCAAAGGTGGCTCCTCTTCTGGAGCCTCGCCTACAGAATGTAATGTTCTCACTCTTAGGTCGTATCCTTCAACCCCAGGAAAAGGATGCCCACAATATGCTTCAATATATATACTATACTCTTCGCCACCATAAGCATAATTATTTAATAACACCTCTCTGTGCTTTATATCCATACCAGCATACGGCTTACCATTTACAAATAGTAATTTTTCGGCTACACTATCATGACGGTAAAAGATTCGATACCCTTTGAATTGTTTTGGTATTTCTATTTTTCCGCGGAACCAAACCGTTTCCCAGTGTTTCCCCCATTTTGAACCAATCGGGGCTGATTCATATTTAAGATGGTCTGGAGGCTGTCTAAAATGCTCCATTGTTGGAGACATCTCTAAAGGCACGTCACATATCTTACCAAAACGCCATTTACTTATAGCCTCTAACCTATGCTCCAACTTATGTTCTACTTCTAATGGTAACATTATTTATCCTTTCTATGTCTATGAAGTATAAAAATACCACCTATTGAGACCTCTGAACAAGAGGAGTGAGGGGTTTTTATATAAATTATACACATTTTCATAGAAGAAATTAGATCTGCAAATCAAAATAAATGAGAACTCAGAAGGTTATTTCTACCCATTTCTTTTTATTCCCCCTCATGTTATTTATTATTTTCTATCGATTTTTCTCTCTTTTTATCCCCTATGCATACGTCTCCACCTCCCGCTTCAATTCCCCATACATCCGCTTCTAATTATATTCCGCCATCAACAAAAAATGATACGCCCCGTTCTTCTCTAACCCCCGAAACCGACACCGCACATATCCCATCCAACGCTTTAATATCGCGAAGGGTAACTCCACC
>JAIWNQ010000261.1 GCA_020216745.1 Candidatus Hydrogenedens sp. | reverse complement strand
ACCACAGAGTACACAGAGAACCACAGAGTTTTTTCAATCCTTTCCTCCATGTTCTTTATGATTTACTTATTTCTAAAGGTATAATGTATCGGGAGCATCCCTGCTCCCCCAAAAAAAATAAACATTAACATCCAATCTATCCATTTGGTAGCAAGGATAAATCTGTTACATACATTCACTCTTCAGGGCAGACACACATGTCTACTACTATAAGAGTTTATATTTCCGTCAGATTTTGTCAAAAATAAAATGTATAATTTACATCAAGACCTCTTATATCGTTTGTTCAGAAATTTGTTTAATATTCCCAAAATAATTAACCCTTGCTGTATTTTCATACAACAAGGGTACCAAAATTACTACTAATGTTTGCAATAATTACTCTTGTGCTTCTTTGAACTGATTTACTAATGCTGTCAGAGTTTGTTTGGCATCGCCAAAAATCATTCGCGTATTTTCTTTGAAGAAGAGCGGGTTTTCTACGCCGGAGAAGCCTGAAGCAAGAGACCGCTTTAAGACAAAACAGGTTTTGGCGTAATCTACATTAATAATAGGCATTCCGTAGATGGCACTCTTGGGGTCTTCTCTTGCGGATGGATTTACAACATCATTTGCCCCGACTACAATACAAACATCAACGGTATCAATTATTGGATTAATATCATCCATTTCCAATAATTGGTCATAAGGGACATTGGCTTCTGCTAATAAAACATTCATGTGTCCTGGCATACGACCAGCAACAGGGTGAATGGCGTATTTCACTTCCGCTCCATTTTTTTCTAATAGGTCGGCTAATTCCTTGACTACATGTTGTGCCTGTGCCACTGCCATACCATAACCGGGCACAAATACGACGGAGCGAGCCGCTTCCAATACAAAATAAGCATCTTCAGGAGATAATGCTTTTACTTCACCGGTTACGGAAGTGCTCACTGCTCCTTCGGATGAACCAAAACCGCTAAATAAGACATTCGCAAGGGAACGGTTCATGGCTTTACACATAATTGCAGTTAGGATAATACCACTGGCACCGACTAAGGAGCCTGCTACGATTAATACGGTATTATTTAATACGAAACCAGAGGCACATGCTGCCATACCTGAGTAACTGTTTAATAAACATATCACGACGGGCATATCTGCTCCACCAATAGGGATGGTCACTAAAATACCAAGGATATTCGCCAATATCATTAATAATATGACTGCGGGATAAATTAAAGGACCATTGGGACTTGCAAAGAAAAGGACTCCAATCAGGATGCCTAATCCTAATACAACAGCATTTACTAACTGTTGTCCTTTAAATAAAATAGGTTTCCCTTGAATTTTTTCTTCTAACTTTGCGTAAGCAACCATACTTCCTGAAAATGTAACTCCACCAATCAGCATTGCTAAATAGGTAGCAAGTATTAAAACAATATTTTCAAGGCTGTATTCGCCATAACCTTTGCCTGTGTAGGTAACATGGAAATCAGACCAACCTACCAACATGCTGGCAAGTCCACCTGTTCCATTGAAAAATGCGACAAAGCCGGGCATAGAGGTCATCGGAACTTTAATCGCAGCGATGGCTCCTATAACACTCCCAATAAGTCCACCAATTATTATCCACTCATAGGATTTAATTACCGGATTAACAAGCGTAACAGCAATTGCAAGGCACATCCCTAATCCGGAGATAATGTTCCCTTTAATGGCGGTTGTGGGTTTGCTGAGCATTTTCAGCCCCAGAATAAAGGTAACCGCCGATACCATATAGGCAACTTCAATTAATATTTTAATAGTCTCGTTCACGGCTACTTCCTTTCCTTCCCTTTGAACATTCTTAACATTCTGTCTGTAACAAGATAACCACCTGCTACATTTATCATTGCACAAATCATTGCGATAATACCGATACCTATTAATAACACTGAATCTCTCCCCTGTCCCGCTGCCAAACAGGCACCTACGACTGTAATTCCCGAAATGGCATTTGACCCGGACATAAGGGGCGTATGAAGTTGGGATGGAACTTTAGTCAATATTTCCACACCAAGAAATACCGCAATTAAGAACGTAAATAAAAGTAATGTCATCGGATTTAACGCTCTGGTACTGGGTAATGACTGTTCCGTTGCACATTCCGTTGCAACAACTGCGGGTGTTGTTGACATACCTGCATTACTGTCTGCCTTTACCTTTGGGAAACTTCCCAAAAATAAAAGGGATAGGACGGATACAAAAACTACCAAACTTACCCATCCCATCAATGGAATTTTATTTAGTTTTACTATCTTTTTTTTCATTGTGAACTCCTTGCCTTTTGTATTAATTCATTTCTTAATTTGCCTTCATGAATAATTAGACAACCATTTAATATTTCATCTTCTAATTTGTAATTAAACGATTTTGTTTCTTTATTCCAGAAGTGTTCCACTAAATTTCCTAAATTAGCAGAATACATTTGACTTGCATGAACTGCTACACGTCCCGGGAAATTCTCTGCTCCAATCACAATAACATTGTCTATTATTACTTCTTCGCCGGGTTTTGAACCTTCGACATTTCCTCCCGTTTCTGCGGCAAGGTCAACAATAACACTACCGGGTCGCATTGCTTTTATCATATCGTTCGTAACGAGTAATGGTGCTTTTTTACCGAAGACCTGAGCAGTAGTTATTACTACATCAGACTGGGCTATAACTTTTTTCATTCCTTCCCGCTGTTTTTGCTTTTGTTCCTCTGTAAGTTCCAATGCATAACCATCTTTAGTCTGACCTGTGGGTCCTACATCGATTTTTACAAACTTCGCTCCTAATGATAATACTTGTTCTTCAACCACAGGTCTTGTGTCGAAGGCTTCCACACGGGCACCTAATCGTTTTGCGGTGGCTATTGCCTGCAAACCAGCAACACCACACCCAATAATAAAAATACGAATGGGTTTCAAGGTTCCCGCTGGTGTCATCATCATCGGAAATACCATAGGTAATCTATGTGCAGCAACGATAACTGCGACATATCCCGCTAAATTCGCCTGCGAACTCAGTGCATCCATTTTTTGTGCTAATGTGGTTCTCGGAATCATTTCCATAGATATTGCATTTACTTCATTCCTAATAAATTCATCTTGAATTGCAAAATCAAAGAAGGGTTCCAAATAACTAATATGTAAAGAACCTTTTTTCATTAATTTAATTTCTTCAATAGGAGGTTTCCGTAATCGAAGAACAATATCTGCATTTTTTAATCCATCTTCGCGGGCTATGACTTTTGCACCTACTTCAGTGTACTGTGCATCTGAATAACCGCAACTCCACCCCATATCGTGCTCAATACATACCTCTGCCCCTAACTTAACTAATTTTTTTACAGTATCAGGAACAATTGGTACTCGAGTCTCTTTGGGGTAAACTTCCTTTGGAATGAAAATCATAAAAATACCCTCTTCATCATTTAATTTTTCGTTTGAAAAAGAATTCCTTTCGTCAACTTAGTAAATAGTATAAGAAAATGTTATTAAAAACTTCAACTTTTCAAACAACTTACCTACCATTAAATAATCATAAAAATTAAAAAAATATTTAAAAAATTTTAGAAAAAATACTTGACAAACTACTATATATTGTGCTACTATATATTTGGTGTTTGGGAATTGCATATACCCGATTCCTCAGACCAGCCCAAAACTTCGATATAAAATTGAATATGAATTTTCCTCTTGCGCCTACAGAGCAATTTCTCAGACACCCCCCGCTATTTAGGCGGTAGGTTCGCCCAAGCCTACCGCCTCCTCCCTTAACATACAAGTTGAGGTTTGTTTTTTTCACATATAGATTATTTACATTTATTCTACGTGCTTTTCTCTGGGTACAATATTCCTTATTTCAAAAATAATATTCACTTAATTTATAATTATTTCTAACCTTAAAATTTTAGATTTTTTTATGCAATTAAATTCAAATAATAATTATTCTTCACATCGTAAAAACAATTTACATTTAATTTTAAAGAACTCTTTACCTTTACATATAGAACATGTATGTTTTAATATTCTTAATGGGGACTTGCCACAGAATATAAAAACGTTATCGGTTGGTAGAGATGTTATATATCTATTACCCATAGACACAGAACATAAACTATTAATCAAGATATATACACATGGTGGATTGTTTAGTTTTTTTAAGTATTGGTTTTTAACAAATCGTTGTTTGAATGAATTTAATTTGTTCACCCGTATATTAGATAACAATTTGCCTGTTCCTGAGTATTTAGGCATTTTCTGGATTAAAAAACATGTTTTTTATAAATGTGGGGTTATTACACAATATATCCCAGACGCATATACCCTTGAAGAATTTTTAATATCTGATTCTATTTCTAACGATGAGAAACAAAATATTTCACTAAAAACAGGAGAGATTATAAAAAGAATGCATAGATTAGGGGTCTATCACAAAGATTTACAGACAAGAAACATCTTAATTGATTCTAAATCCAATTCTGTTTTTCTTATTGATTTCGATAAGGCAATGACTAAGAAGAATCTCAATAATTTTCATCGTTCCTTTAATCTTATCCGATTAAAACGTTCATTTATTAAAAGAAATATACCATTACATTTTTATAATACGTTATTAAAAGGATATGGAGATGTTACGTTTTCATTTTTAGCAAACCTTCTTGCATCTCCACATCTAACGTGGGTATCTATTAAAACCTTGATTAAGAAACACATAACTTTTTAGATATGACTATCATCATAAAAAAACAAATATATCATGCTCTGCTAAATAATAGAGATGTAGATATAGATGATTTGATAACCAAAATCAATTATGCGACAGAAATAATTAAAAAAACAGATAAATCTATTTCACTCAAAGTAGATAATTATTTTGTTAAGAAAACAACATACAGTCGTTTTGAAGGTATGATAAGGCATTTGTTACTTCGTAGGCGGTGTAAGAATGCCTGGAACATAAGCAGGTATTTAGATTCTCATTCTATTTCAACTCCTAAACCTATCGGGTATATTGAATTACGTCAGTATTTCATACCAGTCCAGCATATTTTTATAACAGAATTTATCAATAATAGTTGTAATGTTGAAATGTTTGTAAAGAATAAAATATATATCCAAAAAGGGGTCTCCTTGCCCGAATTTTTCAATTCTATTCATAATCTCATTTTTTCCTTATGGGAAAAGAAAATATACCACAAGGACGTATCGGGTAAGAATTTACTAACAACAGATGGTAAACGAATTTTTATCATTGATTTAGATTCGGCGATAATAAAGAGAACGATTTTATTAAAGGATAAATTGAAATCTCTTGTGCAATTATATGATTCTTTTTGTGATTTTGTTGATGAAGATACATTAAGAAATTTTATATTATCATTCTTACCTGAATTAAAATCTGATAAATGTGTGTTATTATTCAATCAAATTAAGGAACTTCAATCAGAACGAAGGATAAAACATTTAATACATTTAGAAAAATACAAATAGCACTCTATACATAGGACAAGAATCTACTAACATGGATAATTCAGCAGAAAGTCAAATTACAAAATTATCGTGGGTTAATGAGGAAATACGAGGTTACGTTCAAGCTATCTACCGTGTTCAACATTTCTTTTCAAATTTAACGGATATAGACCAACTCATTACTATTATTACTGAGGAATGTAGAAAAGCGAGTAATGCGGAGGCAGGTTCTCTCTTGCTATACGATGAAAAGCGGAAAGAATTATCCTTTCAGGTTACATTAGGACCAGTCGGTTCAGAAATAACTAAAAAGGAAATACGTATTCCAATAGACCGTGGTATTGCAGGAGAAGTAGCAAGGACACTGAAACCGATAATTGTAAATAATGTCAAGAATGACCCACGTTTCTTTTCTGAGGTAGATACGTTAACGAACTTTTCTACAAGAAACTTACTTGCGGTCCCTATGATTGACCGTAAGCGCTTAATAGGTGTCCTTGAAATGGTTAACAAACTTGATGGAAATGATTTTACTCATGAGGATTTACGTTTCCTTGAAATTCTTGCCTCTTGGGCATCAACTGCAGTGGTAAATTCACAACTTATTCAGGAGAAACTACAATCGGAACGACTTGCTGCGATTGGATATACAATTACAGCATTGACACATCACTTAAAAAATATTCTCACAGGGATGCTCACCAGTACTGAGCTTATGGATAAGGCACTGCAACAAAAAAACTATCCTATTGTTCATAAAGCATGGCCTGTTCTACGACGAACTTCATTTTTCGTTTCTGAATTTGTTCAAGATTTGCTTTTATTTTCAAAACCCCGCATCCCACAAAAGACGTATTGCAACCTTGAGAGTATTATAAATAAAGTAACTGAAATATTTTCCGACCTATTTAAAAGTCGAAACATCACCTTAACTATTAACCTTTCAGAAATAAAAGATGATGTATATCTTGATCCCAATGGTATTATGCATTGCATTACGAATCTCTTATTAAATGCTACAGATTTTATCCCAGAAAACGGGGGGCGTATTGATATCAAGGCAACATTTTCTAAAAATAATGGGTTAGTTATAACTATTTCTGATAATGGCAAGGGGATATCCGATGAGGATATCAAACACATCTTTGAGCCTTTCTTTACTACAAAGGGATATAAAGGCACTGGATTAGGACTTTCGGTTACGAAGAAAATTGTGGAAGAACACGGTGGAAAAATCACCGTTTCCAGTCAAATTAATAAAGGAACTCAATTTACACTAACAATCCCACAACCTCAAAAAACTAAAGGATAAGGAGTTAAATGAAACAGTTCAGAAATATTGAATCCGTTGGATGGATTTTTTGGATTATTTGTAGTCTATTACTTCTCGTCCCTAATTATTTTCTGGCTGGTTTTTTAGTGTATGATTATTCAAAGGGTACACGTATTGGTTTTACTATAGGTATGTCAGCTGTTGTAGGTGCAATTATTGCTTGGGTTGTCAATGAAATTTTGTATAGAATAAATTTAGCTAAATATAAAGAAACACGGAAAAAAGAACGAAAAAAGAAAAGAAAAAATAGTTAATTTTTTAATGAAAAGGTGATGGAACGTTGAACCTTCTTGACCTACTTGACTACGTTGAAAAAAATCCTAAAGACTATGAAAAACGATGGACATTAGCAAAAAAACTATATCAAAATAAAGATTATTCCTTAGCGTTAGACCATCTTACCGTCTTAGTTAACGAATGGGAACCACATATAAATGTTTACCGATTCTTGTCTGCAACACTTTACCGATTGGGGAAATATGAAGATGCGATAGAGAAATTAAAAAAAGCAATTGAAATCTGGGGTAATGAACCTGGCTTATATGAACAACTTGGCAGAATTTACGTTACTATTGGTAAATATGATTTAGCTAAACAAACTTATGAAAAATTACATGAGATATGTCCTGAACATAAATGGGCACATGTGGCGATTGAACGACTTAAACGACACATTGAAAGAAAAACTGTAAAAAAACGTCCCTTCCCTGTAATCCTTGCAACGGACTTTGATTTATTGCCCGAGTCAATTTGTAAACGTTGTGGCTCTGAAAATCCTAAAGATAATGACCACTGTTGGAAATGTGGAGAGACATTAAGACTTTCAACAAGCCCACCAAATTTATCAACCACGGGATTTTCTCAAAATGTTTTGATTAACTTAACACCTGAAATTATTACCTTATTCCTCGGTTTAGTCCTTATTATTTTTGTTTCAATCAACATATTTATGTCGCTCACATTTTGGCTACAAAAACCAACCCTTTTACATACACATTTATCATTCTGGGATATTTATCAAAATGAATTGTTATTATCTCGAATTATCACTGGATTTTCCCTTTTAATTATTTCACCCCTACTTATAAATTTAATTTCGAAAATTATGGGAGTTAAAGAAAGCATACATCCAAATCTTATTATATTGGTTGGAATACTGATAGCCTCTATTGTTTTCTTATTCTCATGGCTACCTAAATTCATTATCCTCTGGGGATTTGCATTTATCCCACTTTTTGCTTTTCTTATTATTTTAGGAACATTCGGCATCTCACTCCTTAAAGCCTTAAATATCTGTTTACTGTATATTTTATCCTTACTAATATCTACCATTTTACTTCTTACTCTATCCGAAAGTTATCAACTCAAACGGTTTATTAATCCTATTTCCCAAATTCCGTCTACTGTTAGTTTTTTCCGCACTCAATATCCAAATTCAACTCGTTCATTAGAAATAAAAAGTGAAGATGGTTCCCCCGTAATACGTAATATATTATGGAATAGCACTGGTTCTTATTGGCTGGATACACGCTCAAAAGAAATAACAATTACTTTATTTCTAAATGACGCTGATGAGTTTGTTCTTGAAGTAAATCGAGGGGAAACAAAACCTATAATTTATGAAAAACTAAGAAGCGAAAGATATAAAGTGAACTTACCTATTGAAACCGATACAAACTACACAATAAAAATATCTACTTCTAACAACACCCCTTTTGTAGCTATAGTACAAAGCCTTTTTATTGCAAATCTGAGTTAACTTTTACCCCTTCTTGAGCCTCTATATTATTGGGAAATCGATATAAACATTCACGATACCATCGGATACTTTCTTCTTTTTTTCCTAACTCGCTTGCACATCTACCTAATAATAAATATATAAACCCTGAGTCCGTCTTTTCTAATGCTTTTTTTAGAACATGATAGGCATTTTCATAATCTTTTTTTAGTATTAGTGATTGGGCATACCCTTCCCACGTTGCATAAGAGGCAAATCTTGATTTTACTAACATCTGGTAATGGCTCGAACAATCTATATGTAATATTAACTGTTTTTCTGCCTGCCTTAATTTATAATCAGGTAACCACAACGTATATGAAAGAAAAACCATAATAAATATTCCTAAAACAACTACTACATATCTCCATTTTCTATTTAAAAATAATTCATATTTGCTTAATATATTCATCACACTCTTAGTCCCAATATTTATATGGTTCATCAAAGAAAATAACGCTATACTTATATGAAATCCGCTAATAAATATGGGATTAAAAAGTGATGTTATTAAAAATACAATCCAAACATAATTCTTTCGATAAAGTATAATTGGTAGGAAATAGAAAATAAGTATTAATATCCCAATTATAATTCCACCTTCTGCAAGTAACTCCAAAATATCATTATGAGCATGCAAAGTTAACAATTCATTCCTATAATGAGTATTACCGTAATTTGAATGTAAAGCATCCCCCAAATATTTCGGGCTCCAATAATAATAATTTCCAAATCCAACCCCTAATAATGGATTCTTTAAAAACATTCTGATAGTACCGTCATATATCCATAGCCGTGTACGAAACCCAACATCACTTCCTGAAAAAGATTGTGTAATCCGTGGTATAACAGTAGGTAATGCTAAAATAAGTGCCAATAAAATGCCTAAACTTAAACCAATAGATAAATGATACTTATCTTCCTTATCCCTACCCATATCAAAAATAAAAAGAATAAAACAAAATAGAAAAGCAATCCATGATGACCGAGAATTACTCAAAAATAAACTGTATCCAAGAACAAAAGAACATAAAACAACATATAAATTCTTTCTTATAATTTCTTGTTTGCGAGTCAATAGCCAAATCATAGACAAGGCAATATAAGAACCTGCAAGGTTTTGATTACCAAATACAGAATATAGTTGTTTATACTCGGGAAATGTAGGGAATAGAACTGGTACTATATTATATTTTTGAATGATTAATGTTAATGAAATACCCAACCCAGAAATAATGATTCCTAAATCCATAGCATTTTTATAAGTACTCTTCACACAAAAATCATCTATAACAATAATATAAACTAAAAACAAGGTTAGTTCACTTACTCTAATCAACGTTTGTTCTGGCACTTTCGCATAAAATATGCTCAAACAAAAAAATAAAATTAAAATCAAGAATAATAGGGAATGAAGATTAACAACTAACGTTTCAGTTCGTGCCAAAAAAAATGGAAACAAGAGTAGAAGTAAACCACTCAACACAATTTCTTTGGGATATAGGAAGGAAGTGAACTCAAAAGAAAAAATTAAAGGAGGCAAAACAATTGATGAAAATATTAAGGTATGAATTACATTTTCATTTTTAAATAAATTCATATTCATATTTGATGATAAAGTTCATTTTTCACCTTTTCCATGAATTCTAATATTACCTCCCTTATAGTAAAGGTATGCTCTATTCGATTTATATTTCTATATATGCTATTATACTACCAATTTATTGGGCAATTAATTAGAGGAATAATTTATGGACGACGAAACACGAAAATTAAGTTATAAAGACGCAGGCGTTAATATTGACGCTGCGAATGAAGCAGTTAGCGAAATTAAAGAATTAGTTAAAAGGACGTTCAACGACCAAGTCTTATATAACATAGGATTATTTGGTGGACTTTTCCAACCTGACTTACAAGGTATTGAAGAACCTGTTCTCGTTTCAAGTATTGACGGAGTAGGAACAAAACTAAAATTAGCGATTATGGCAAATAAACATGATACAGTGGGAATTGACCTCGTCTCCCATTGCGTAAACGACATTTTAGTTCAAGGTGCAAAACCTCTCTTTTTTCTTGATTATATTGCCATGGGCAAATTAAATCCTTCGACAATTATTGAGGTTGTACGTGGGCTCACATTAGGTTGCGGTCAGGCTGGTTGTGCTCTCATCGGAGGAGAGACTGCAGAAATGCCTGATGTATATAAACCAGAAGAGTATGACCTTGTAGGAACTATTGTTGGAATTGTAGACCGTAAAAAAATCGTTGATGGCTCACATATTCAAGCTGGAGATGTTATACTCGGACTTGCTTCTTCAGGGTTACACACAAATGGATACACCCTCGCACGTAAAATATGTTTTGAAGTAGCAAAATTAAAATTAGAAGATACATTTCCAGGAACAAATCAATCCGTATACGATACTTTAATGGCTCCTCATCTCTGCTACTCAAAGATTATGCAAATAGTCATGAAGTTAGCAGACGTTCGTGGTATGGCTCATATTACAGGAGGGGGTATTACAGAAAATCTACCGCGAATTCTACCTGAAAATATAGGTGCGGAAATTAACCTTGGTAGTTGGGAAGTGCCATACCTATTCCGCTTCTTAAAAGAAACTGGAAACGTAGATGATGAGGAAATGTTGCGTGTTTTTAATATGGGGCTTGGTTTACTATTTATCATTCCAGAAGAACATCTACCCAAAGTATTGAAAGCATTCGAACAAGCAGGTGTAACTGTACATATTGTAGGAAAAATAATCAATGGCGAAAGGAAAGTGTATTATAAAGGGAATTTAAAATATGCTCAACCGAATTGAAGTCTCTGTTCGACCGGAACTGACGGACCCTATCGGTAAAAGTTTATGTTCACAAATAAAAGACGATTTAGCCATTACCTGTAATTCTATTCGTGTGGTTGATGTATATACAATCATGGCAAATCTCACAGAACATGAACTAATAAAAATAGCAAATGAATTATTTACCGATTCTGTAATACAAATTTCATCAATAAATAAGCATATTCTCTTCTCCCATGAATACCAACATGTTGTTGAGGTTGGATTTCGCCCTGGAGTTACGGACAATGTTGGTAAAAGTGCACGAGAGGGAATTCAGGATACCATTTCTCGCGATTTAAAATCGGATGAACTTGTTTTCAAATCAACAATGTATTGGTTTGCAGGTTTATCTAAAGACCTTTGTTCAAAAATTGCGAGAGAACTTCTTGCAAATGAACTTATCCAACACTGGTGTGTGCTATCTCTAAATGAACTTTCAACAAAAGATGACCTTTTTTTATTACCACCTCCTATTGTAAAGGAAAAAACGGAAAGCATTGTAGAAACCATTTCTTTAGATTTGGACGATAAAGGATTGGTTGAATTAAGCCAAAAAAGATTATTAGCCCTTGACCTACGTGAAATGAAAGCCATTAAAGACTATTATCAGAATCCAGAAACGAAGAACCATAGGAAAAAGCATAATTTACCTGATTGTCCAACTGATATTGAATTAGAAATTTTGGCACAAACATGGTCTGAACACTGCAAACATAAAATATTTAATGCAGAGATTAACTTCGAAAATGATAATGAGACCCAAAAAATCAATAGTCTATTCAAAACATATATAAAATCTGTTACAGAAAAACTCCAATCCGAAATTAATTGGCTGGTAAGTGTTTTCCACGATAATGCAGGTCTTATACGATTTGATGATAATCATCTTATTTCAATGAAAGTCGAAACACATAATAGCCCTTCAGCACTTGACCCTTATGGTGGTGCTATTACAGGTATTGTTGGTGTAAATCGTGATATTTTAGGTGCTGGTTTAGGTTGCCGTTGTATTTTCAATACAGATGTATTTTGTTTTGCATCACCTTTCTATGAAGGGAAAATTCCAGAACGATTATTCCATCCACGAAGAGTGCTCCGTGGCGTTCATGCTGGTGTGAGAGACGGAGGCAATCAAAGTGGTATACCCACAGTTAATGGAGCAATTGTGTTTCATGAACGTTTTTTAGGGAAACCTTTAGTCTTCTGTGGCACAGGTGGAATAATCCCTAATAAGATTAATGGGAAACCCAGCCATGAGAAACAAGCACGCAGTGGCGACCTGATTGTTATGCTTGGCGGAAGAATAGGCAAAGACGGAATACACGGTGCTACTTTCTCATCGGAAGAGCTCCATGAAGGTTCCCCAGTCACAGCCGTCCAAATAGGCGACCCCATTACGCAGAAGAAACTTTCGGACTTCCTTTTTGAGGCAAGGGATCGGTCTTTATACAATGCAGTTACCGATGACGGTGCAGGTGGCTTATCTTCAAGTATTGGAGAAATGGCAAGAATTCCAGGAGGTGCAAATGTTTATTTAGACCGAGCACCTCTTAAATATGCTGGGCTTGCACCATGGGAGATTTTTCTATCTGAATCACAAGAACGAATGACTCTCGCAGTACCACCTGAACACATTGATGAATTTCTCGAACTTGCAAAGCGTAGAGACGTAGAGGCAACGGTTCTCGGTGAATTTACAGATTCTGGATATCTTAACTGTTATTACAATAATAAATTAATTGCCTCTTTATCTATGCATTTCCTCCATGAGGGTGTCCCTACAATGCAGTTAAGAGCAAAACTTACACCTTCACCATCAAAAAGATTTAATATCCCCAAAAAATTGGATTTAACTGATGACCTAAAAAAGGTATTAGGTAGTTTAAATGTATGTAGTAAAGAATCCTTTGTGCGGATGTATGACCATGAGGTACAGGCACAAACCATATTAAAACCATTTCAAGGTGCAACTTACGATGGACCTGGCGATGCCTCTGTCATACGACCAGTATATGACTCCAATCGTGGACTTGCAGTCGCATGCGGTATTTGCCCCAAATACAGTGACCTCGATTGTTATCAAATGTCTGCGAATG
>JAIWNQ010000260.1 GCA_020216745.1 Candidatus Hydrogenedens sp. | reverse complement strand
CTGTGGATGAAGCTGTTAGAAATCTTGTTGCAGTAGGAGTGCAATTAGGAGATATTGCGGGTTTAGACAATTTCTGTTGGCCTGACCCTGTAGAAAGTGAAAAAACTCCTGATGGTGCCCATAAATTAGCCCAATTAGTCCTAACATGCCAAGGACTATACGATACATGTGTTACATACAAAATCCCGCTTATTAGCGGTAAAGATAGTATGAAAAACGACTATAAGATTGGCAATATAAAAATTTCAATACCTCCCACATTACTTTTCACAGCTATCGGTTTTATAAATGATATTCAGCAAACAATGACGATGGATGTAAAACAACCCGGTGATAGAATCTATCTTGTTGGTAAAACTGTTGAGGCACTCGGCGGAAGTGAATGGGCAGTATTAAATAACATCGAGGGTGGAACTGTTCCAATCGTTACACCTACCGAAGCTGTAATACAATATACACGAATCCATGAGGCTATTAAACAAGGGTTAATTTCCTCATGCCATGACTGTTCCGATGGAGGACTTGCAGTCACCTTAGCGGAAAGTGCATTTGCTGGTGCTCTTGGTATGGAAATAAACATACAACCACTACAAATTGAAGATGATATAGTCTCCCTATTTAGTGAAACACCCTGCCGACATATTGTCTCTGTCCCAGAACATAAAGAGAACGCATTTTTAAAATTAATGAACGATGTAAATATTTATTATCTTGGTAACGTTACCTCTGCCCCCGATTTTACTATAAATGGATATACTGGACATCCAGTTATACACACTACCATTTACGAACTTAAAGAGGCATGGCAAAAAACATTGCGTATTTAAGGATATACTATGGTTAAGGTTCTTGTACTAACAGGTTTTGGTATTAATTGTGAACGCGAAACGGCATACGCTTTCCAAAAAGCAGGTGCTGAACCATTACTTATTCATTTAAATGACCTTATTGAAAAACCAGATTATCTCGAATCTTCAAAGATCTTCGCTATCCCTGGGGGGTTCTCCTTCGGCGACGACGTCGCCTCTGGAAGAATCCTTGCAAATAGAATCCGCTACCGATTGGAAAAACCACTCCAAAAATTTATTAATGATGGAAAATTAATAATTGGAATCTGTAATGGCTTTCAAGTCATGGTAAAAATGGGAATTCTTCCCTTATTCGATGGCAAATTTAAACAATTAGTCACATTAACCCACAACAATTCTGGCCGTTTTGAAGACCGATGGGTACATCTAAAAATAAATCCCCATTCACCTTGTGTATGGACAAAAGACATAAACCAATTAGATTTACCTGTGCGACACGGAGAAGGAAAGTTTTTAACCAAAGACCCACTTGTTTTGGAAAAATTACACAAGCAAAACCAAATTGTATTACAATACATGAAGCCAGATGGAACACTTGCAAACAATGAGTATCCAAGCAATCCTAATGGTTCTATCGATGATATTGCTGGGATATGTAACTCTAACGGTAGAATTTTTGGGCTTATGCCACATCCAGAAGGGTTCTGGGACTCAAAATTACATCCTCTCTGGAACCGCATTAAATTGGAAGGTTCTGGAGATGGGTTGAAAATATTTGAAAATGGAATCGCTTATGCAAAAAAGAATTTGTAAACTATCTACAATTAAATAATATTGATACGTGTTATATGCCTCATAAAAATATTGATTTTGTAATTAACAATTATAATCTTATTCAGACACGAAAAGACTGGGAAAAAGTATTAAAAATATTAAGTAATGAACCTAAAATCGCTTTAGACCTTGAAGCTAATTCCATTTATGAATACCCTGGTGAAATTTGTCTAATTCAAATATCAGTAAGGGGTTATGATTTTCTCCTTGACCCATTAGCAAATTTTGACTTTTCCGAATTAGGAACGTTATTAGCCAATCCCAATATTGAAAAAATCTTTCATGCTTGTGAATACGACCTTCGTCTTCTCTGGACACAATACCGCTGGGAAGTAAAAAACCTTTTTGACACGATGTGGGCTGGCAAACTCTTAGGTTATAAGCACTTAGGACTCGTTTTTCTCCTTCACTCCATTCTAAACATTAATCATGACAAAAAATATCAAAAATCAGACTGGAAAAAAAGACCTTTATCAGAACAACAATTAAGTTATGCTTATCGTGATTCTCACTACTTAATTCCATTAGAAGAAATAATGAAAGAAAAACTAATAGAAAAGGGATTATGGGAAGAAGCAAAGGAAATTTTTGAAGAATTACCCCATGAATTTTCTAAAGATGAAGATGCCTCTCAATTTCTTAATTTACTTGGCAATAGGAATCTCCCAGAAAAAAACATAAAAGCCCTTAAGGCTCTTTACTACTACCGAAAAACGCTTGCTGAAAAAATCCACATTCAACCTAATAAACTCATCTCAAATCGTTGTTTGATTAACATATCACGGTCGTTACCAACTTCATTAGAGAAATTGGAAAAAATTCAAGGTGCACAATCTATCTCAAAACATATTAACAAACAAGAATTAATCAAAATAATTGGGGAAGCACTTATAAATAAAGAACCTATTAATATTTCACATAGAAAAAATAACGACCCACGAGTAAAAAACAGGGTTTCTCTGCTTATGAAATGGCGAAGAAATTTAGCCACTTCTCGGAATCTTGATTCTGATGTTGTATTAACAAAAAATAAAATATCTATCCTCGCCCATGCAGGACCTAAAACCCATTCTGACCTCATAAAATTAAAAATTTTAGGACCTGTTCGCCTGAAAATGTATGGGGAACAAATTTTAAATATATTGAAGATATCTGACGATTTTTTTGATAAGAAAAATACATAATAAAATATATTATTATTTATTTTATTGAAGGAAGATAAAAATGGACAATAACATTAACTCCCTGATAAAGATTGATTTGTTTTATTTATTTGTTATTTTATCTATCCTTTTATTATCTTTAACAACTCTTATCCCTTCCACTTCCTATACAGATGAACCTGCCTTACCTAAAGGATTATCATCCTCTTCAGAATCAACGAATCAGAATGAACCTCCTTTACCTGCAGGTTTAAACAATACGTTACCTTCAAATGAACCTCAATTACCACAAGGATTAGAATCTACTCCATCAAACGAACCGCAACTACCCGCAGGTCTTGAACAAGCCCCGACTCCAGACCAACCAAAAACAGAGAAAGCAAAACAAGAGAAAAAGAAACCATTAGGTATTGACATAAAAGGCTTTTTGGACAACCGAATTGGCACTCGCTATCGAGAAGACAAACAACAATCCAAAGACTTAATTCTTGGTGAATCTCGGTTACAACTTAAAGCTGAAAAATTTTGGGACAAAATTGAGATAGAAACTACAGGTGACTTTTATGGTGACCTTGTTGAAGAAGAACTCAATTTTGACCTACGCCAAGCAAGAATATCATGGACAATCACATCGTTTTTAGATATTCGGTTAGGAAGACAAATCTTAACATGGGGTACGGGAGATATGCTTTTCATTAATGACCTGTTCCCCAAAGACTGGAACTCCTACTTTGTTGGAAGAGAACAAGAATATTTGAAAGCCCCATCTGATTCCATCAAATTGGGCTTATATCCCGAATGGTTCAATTTTGAAATTGTTTATACTCCACGATTTACTCCTGACAGATATATTACAGGCGACCCCATTACGTTCTGGAATCCATTATTCAACAGTCTTCAGGGTGAGGATAACGAAGTGCGTATTGACCATCCAGGCGACTGGTTCCATGATGATGAGTGGGCTTTTCGTGCCTACCGCAAAATAAACACATTTGAATTGGCATTTTACAGTTATTCTGGTAGATGGAAAAGTCCTGGCGGTCAAAAACTATATCCACCATTACAGGCATTCTTCCCTAAACTAAATGTTTATGGAACCAGTCTTCGTGGTCCTGTATGGAAAGGGATTCTCTCCATTGAAATGGGTTATTACGATTCTAAAGAAGATAGAGATGGTAATAGCCCATTTATAAACAATTCCGAATTCCGATTCCTTGTCGGGTATGAACAAGAACTGACTAAAGATTTTACAGGCGGTTTGCAGATTTATCTTGAACACATGTTAGATTATGACGAATATAAAGAAGCACAACCTTTCTGGGTTCATAACAAAGACCAGGACCGTTTAGTCACCACAATACGGCTCACACGTCAATTATTAAATCAAAACCTTATCCTTTCATGGTTCATGTATTACTCACCAACTGACCAGGACTCATATTTACGACCGAATATACGTTATAAAATCAATGACAATTGGTGGGTCGAAGGAGGTGCTAATATTTTTATTGGAAACGAGCCATACACATTTTTTGGGCAATTTATGGAAAATTCAAATATTTATATAGGTGCACGTTGTTATTTCTAACATATAGAAACCAAATAGGACATAATTAATGATAGTGAAATTAAAAAAGTTGTTTTTAGTTATTACCATAACTGTTACCTTAATTTTAATCACCCAAAATACGTATGCCAAGAAAAAAACTCCTAAAAAAGAGACTCCCTCTCAAAAACCTACGGTCACTCACCAATTTGAGAATCAGACATATAACACGTATTCTGGGCCTACAGGCACATTAGACATCGATGTAACAGATGCAGTTGGAAAATATTGGGGTGCTCGTATTGACTTGCTTGAATTAGAGACAGGAAAACGATATCGTTTTGACTTTCCAGAGGGAAAAGGAGAACAGAACGTTCCTATAGGGCAATTTCGCGCCTATATATTCGCCTACGACAATGGCGTTCCTGTCATGGTTCAGATAAAAGACATTACAATTAAAGAAAACCAACCTGTTTTTTTACCTATAACTCTATTAGAGGGAACAACAGGACCTCTCGTCCTTAGAGATTTCGATGGTGATTGTGACCTTGTTCTTGATAGAGTAGAAATTGAAGCAGGAACCGACCCATATAATCCATTGGATATCCCAGGTAAAAAGACGATTCCTATAAATGATAAAGTTCTTAATGACAAGCCAGGATGGTATAAAGGGGAACTATGTGCCTTTTCCAAATATAGTATCGGCTCTGAATCAGTAGGCGAACTCATTAAAAGGGCGGAAAAAGAGAATCTCGATTTCTTAGCCATTACCGACATAAATACCCTAAAATCTATTGAAGACCCAGAATATAAATCTGAGAAGATTGTCCTCATTCCAGCAATGAAATGGGGTAATGACAAAATGGGTTATGCACTTGTGTACTGTCCACGAACCCCCCTCGATATACCATCAACTATCCCTGAAGCACAAGGGGAATGTATCCGTGTCCAGGCTCAAGGTGGCATTTTCGCAATTGCACATCCATGTTTCCCAACAGGATTTTGGCAATGGGGATTAAATTATGTAAACGCCATCCAGGTCTGGTGTAGAGAGTGGAGAGCCATTCCCCCATTAACAATGGATAAATTAGATGACTGGATTAAAGAAAAAAAGGATGGCAAATTTATTTATTCACTTGCCGCGGCAGTAAATGAGTCTAACATTGCTAATGTTTCTGCTAATATTCAGGCAGCCCGTTTCTGGGACTATGAAATAGCAAGAGGTGCTATGATATGCGGTATTGCTGGAAGTCATTCATCAAACCCATCTGTGCCTTTAGGAAGACCTATAACCTATGTTCGAGCTGAAAAAAAATCGTTGTCCGCTATTCTTGATGGTATTCGTCTCGGCAGAACCTATGTTTCTTCTGGACCCAATGGTCCAAAACTCAGTTTTGTTGCGGATTCATTAGCAGACAATAAAATTGATGTATCTATTGGTGGCATTGTCCCATTAGGTATTGACATACGATTTGAAGCGATTGTTACAAATGCTAAAGGAAAAAAATTAGAGGTCATATTTAACGGTAGACCAATTGTAACAAAAATAGTTGAAAGTGATAATTTTACACTTAGATTCACAGATAAACCTACAAGAAGTGGTGCATATAGATTAAGAATTATAGGCCCACCTGAAAAACAAAAAGGATTTGGCGATGTGGAAGTATATGCTATGACAAGCCCAATCTATGCTCAAGACATTACTCCTGAGATACTCTGGCGTTTGCCTAAATTTGACCCCAAAAAAGCATGGATAGAAATCAAACCCAGCGAAGAAGGTTCGTATCTTAACTTACCTGAAAACTAACCCGTTAACATCCTCATTTTTGATAAAATATAATACATCAATCGAAATGAGATTAAACCATTCTTTGTTATATCTAATAACTTAATTATTCCAAAAGGCATATCAAATGGAAGAAATAAATAATACATATTTATTTGATGACCCGCTAATTATTGCCGGAAGAAAATTTAAATCCCGTCTTTTAATTGGCACTGGCAAATTTCCATCAGCAGAAGCATTACAAAAAACAATAAAGGCTTCAGGCACAGAAATTGTAACAGTAGCACTTAGGCGAGTAGACCTAAAAAAACCAGAAAATGACAGTATCCTTTCTGTCCTCAACCCCAAAGAGATTCTTATTTTACCCAATACCAGTGGAGCCAGAACCGCAGAAGAAGCATTAAAATTAGCACGCATAGCCCGCTCTGCAGGATTAGAGCCATGGGTAAAATTAGAACTGACACCAGAACCCAGATATTTACTACCTGACCCCATCGAGACACTTAAAGCGGCAGAATTATTAATTAAGGATGGTTTTACAGTTCTTCCTTACATTCAGGCAGACCCCATACTTGCTAAAAAATTAGAAGAATTAGGCACAGCAACAGTTATGCCTTTAGGTTCTCCCATCGGTAGCAATAAGGGATTAAAAACAAAAGAACTGATAAAGATTATTATAGAGCAATCTAATGTTCCCGTTGTTGTAGATGCAGGATTAGGAGCACCTTCTCATTCTGCAGAAGCAATGGAAATGGGTGCAGATGCAGTTCTCGTTAATACTGCTCTTGCAGACGCACAAGACCATGAAAAAATGGCAACTGCTTTCCGTTTAGCCACGGAAGCAGGTCGATTAGCATTCCGTGCTGGGTTAGGCCCTCAACGTGATACCGCCGAGGCTTCTTCTCCATTAACAGGTTTCTTGTTTAACTCTAAAAATAAATCTTAATAACGATATAAAATGAGTGATTATATGAAACCTTACTCTTTTTCAGACATTCTCAACAAGTGGAGTTCAGACCTTATTCAGGAAATATATGAAGGAATTAATGAAGATAAGATTTTACATGCGTTAGAGAACGATTCTTTATCCATTGAGGATTTAATTGCACTTCTTTCTCCTAAAGCAGTTCCCTTCCTTGAAAAAATGGCTCAAAAGGCAAATCAACTTACACGCTGGCATTTTGGAAGAACCATATCTTTATACACTCCTATTTATCTTTCGAATCTTTGTGCATCTGATTGTGTATATTGCTATTTTGCTTCACACTCAGGCATTCGAGAAAAACGAGTTACATTAACAGAAGAACAAATACGCGAAGAATGCATTGAATTAAGTAAAAAAGGAATTCAGACCGTATTACTCCTTACAGGTGATGCACCTAATCGTGTTCCAGTTGAATATATAGAGCAAGCAGTACGTATCGCAAAAGAATATTTCAAATCTGTCAATGTCGAAGTATATTCCATGGATGAGGCACATTATGCCCAATTGGCACATGCTGGAACAGAAGGTGTTACTTTATATATGGAAACTTACGATAAAGACACATACGATAAAGTTCACCTGTCTGGGAAGAAAAAGGATTATCTATACCGTCTCGATGCTCTTGAAAGAGCTGGGAGAGCTGGTATCCGTCGGCTTACGTGCGGTGTTCTATTAGGACTCAGTGACTGGCGTTTCGATGTTATTTGGCTTGCACTACACGCCAAATATTTAGAAAAGACATGCTGGCAAAGCGTCATTTCGCTTTCCTTCCCAAGGCTTAAACATACTCCTCCTCGTTTTAAGGTGCCACATTTAGTAAACCTCGAAAAATTAGTTCAAATTATTACTGCGATGCGACTCTTCCTGCCTTATTCTCCTTTTAACTTAAGCACTCGAGAAAGTGCGGAAGTGCGGGACCACTTAATTCCTTTAGGCATTACTTCAATGAGTGCTGGGTCATCAACCCGTCCCGGAGGTTATAAAGTATATCAGGATACTACTACTTCACAACGTCCAGTATTAGAACAATTTGAAATTGATGACCACAGAACTGTGGAAGAAGTTGTATCTGCCATTAAAGCCCAGGGGTATGACCCTGTATGGGTTGACTTTGAACCTGGTTTTATTAAATCATTATAAGAAACAGAAGGAGGCTCAAAATGAAAAGATATGTTATTCTCATTATCCCTCTCACCTTAGCTTTTACAATAGGTGCTCAAACAATAAACCCATCAGAATTTTGGGAACTCTCCCGAGAAAAATATATTGACAAATGTAAAGGGGCTTGGTTAGGGCAAATGATAGGCGTTACTTATGGAGATAAGTATGAATTTCGTTCCAATGGAATTCCTATTCTTGAACCTTTAGATGATTGGACTCCAGAATCATTAGAACGAGCTTTTGCTCAAGATGATTTATATGTAGAAATGACATTCTTGGAAGCCATCGAAAAGCATGGCATTAACATCTCATTCGAACAGGCAGGGAAAGCCTTCGCTGAGTCTAAATATCCGCTATGGCATGCCAATAAAGTAGGTAGAGAAAATGTGAGAAAGGGTATTATGCCTCCTTTATCTGGCCATCCTCGTTTTAATTATCACGCGGATGATATTGACTTTCAGATTGAAAGTGACCTATTTGGAATTATTACACCTGGTCTATACAAAGAAATGCAACTACTGGGAGAAGTTTTTGGCTCCATCATGAATTACGGTGATGGGCTTTATGCTGGATATTTTATTGCAGGGATGTATTCCTCGGCATTCTTTATTGATGATAATGTTGAAGAAGTGATTCGCATAGGGCTTTCATGTATCCCTCCTGAAAGCACCTATCGCAAATGTATAGAAGATGTTATAACATCCTATCATCAACATCCAGATGATTGGCTGGAAACATGGAAATATATTGAACACAAATGGCAGGATGATATAGATTGCATTCCAGGGAATTTAGTAAACATTGATGCAAAAATCAATGGAGCCTATGTTGCGATTGGCTTACTCTATGGTAAGGGAGACCTGAAAAAAACGCTTGAAATTACAACCCGTTGCGGTCAGGATGCCGATTGCAATCCTTCATCAGCCGCAGGTGTCTTATGTTGTATGAAAGGTTTTTCCGCTTTAGAACCTGTATGGAAAGAGTACCTGCCAAAAGTTAGTGATAATAAGTTCATTTTTACAAACTACTCATGGAATACACTCATTGATGCATCAGTTCGTGTTGCTGAGCAAATCATTATAAAAGCTGGCGGAAGCATTGAAAACAACTTATACAAAATCCCTATTCAAGTTCCAACTCCACCACCTACATTAGAACAATGGGTAAATAAAAAAGAAATCCATACCCCACCTATACCATCTGAAGAAGTGGCAAAATGGAACTCTCTATGGAAAGTAAAGTCGTGCAAAAAATCATTGGAAGTAGGTGTCTTTCAAAATAAATTTAATCATGATAACGTGCTTATAATTACTCCGCCAGAAGAAGGTGTTCCCGCCCTTATTGAATACTTATCTGAAATCCCAACAAATGCTAAACAACTATCAATAGAGACATGTGCCCCTCAGAACCAACCTTTCTTACTTCGACTTAGAGTAGATTATCATCCTGTCTTTGAACAGACTATCAATGACACCCAATGGGTAACACTACCAGTAAATGTAGAAAAATGGGCTGGCACTCAACATGTAATAACTATAGAAATCTTTCCTGTAGAGCAGAAAAGTAACATAACTGCCTGCTTTGGAAATATTACATTTCAATAATTACAAACGTGAAAGAGCCACCTTAAATCGTTTAAAATATATAGATAATTAACAAAATAACGAAAACCTCTCACTAAAAAGGAGTTGAAATATGGCAGTTGCTCCCATAAGT
>JAIWNQ010000259.1 GCA_020216745.1 Candidatus Hydrogenedens sp. | reverse complement strand
TTTCCAAAAATTCACTCAGGCCTCCCCTACAAAATTAAAGACATTAAATTAGCAGAATTAGGGAGAAAAGAAATTGAATTAGCAGAACATGAAATGCCCGGATTAATGGCTCTCCGTGAACGATATGCTACAAAACAGCCATTAAAAGGTGCTCGTATCATGGGTTCTCTTCACATGACCATTGAAACCGCTGTATTAATTGAAACACTTAAAATATTAGGAGCAGATGTTCGCTGGGCTTCTTGCAATATATTCTCTACACAAGACCAGGCTGCTGC
The DNA here is from genome assembly GCA_020216745.1 of Candidatus Hydrogenedens sp. GTDB lineage: Bacteria > Hydrogenedentota > Hydrogenedentia > Hydrogenedentales > Hydrogenedentaceae > Hydrogenedens. The sequence continues at coordinate 9,722 of JAIWNQ010000259.1, read as the reverse complement.
CGCTATTGTTGCATCAGGAACTCCTGTCTTCGCATGGAAAGGGGAATCATTAGAAGAATACTGGTGGTGTACCTATCAAGCCATGTGCTTCCCTAACGGTGAAACACCTAATATGATAGTAGATGACGGTGGCGATGCTACGCTACTCATTCATCGTGGATATGAATTAGAAGAACATGTCCGTAAAACTGGAAAGCTTCCTCCTATCAGTGATGGACATAAAGAACTACAAATTGTAGATAGTCTACTTCACCAGATTTATCAAGAAGACCCTGACCGCTGGCATCGCACAGTCGAAAATTGGATTGGCGTATCAGAAGAAACTACCACTGGTGTCCATCGGCTCTATCAAATGATGAAAGAAGGCAAACTGCTCACTCGTGCCATGAACGTCAATGACTCCGTTACAAAATCAAAGTTTGATAACCTCTACGGTTGTAGGGAATCTTTAGGCGACGGGATTAAAAGAGCCACCGATGTTATGATTGCTGGGAAAACAGTTGTGGTTGCTGGTTATGGTGATGTTGGCAAAGGTTGTGCCCAAGCAATGAGAGGATTGGGTGCTCGTGTTATCATCACCGAAATTGACCCTATCTGTGCTCTACAGGCAGCAATGGAAGGCTACGAAGTTATGAGAATGGAAGATGCGGCTCCTATTGGCGATATTTTTGTTACTGCGACAGGCTGTTGCGATGTTATTCGTGGTGAACACATGCTCAAAATGAAACACCGAGCTATACTTTGCAATATTGGTCATTTCGATGCAGAAATTGATGTGGATTGGCTCGAAAAACAGGAAAATATCCGTGAAGAAAACATCAAGCCTCAGGTAGACAAGTTTATTTTTCCAGATGGCAAAGAAATCATCCTGCTTGCCCGTGGTAGATTAGTTAATTTAGGCTGTGCAACAGGACATCCCTCCTTTGTAATGTCTAACTCATTTACTAATCAAACTCTCGCCCAAATTGCATTATTTACTGAACCTGAAAAATATGAAAAAGGTAAAGTTTATACACTACCCAAGAAATTAGACGAAGAAGTTGCCAGACTACACCTTGAAAAGATCGGTGTAAAATTAGACCGTCTTACCCAAAAACAAGCCGACTACATCGGTGTACCCATTGACGGACCCTACAAACCCGACCACTATCGTTACTAAATCCTATATTAAAATTTCACACAGTTGTAATACTCTATGCCCTCTATTATTTATTATGAAGCACATAAAGGGTATAAATGAAAAAAGTGTTTTCGTATTTTCTACAAGCAAAATACACAAAAACCATAATTTATTAATATATTTTTAGGTAAGGCGTAATATTAATTATAGAAATAAAAAACGGGCAAATTATTTTAATTTGCCCGTTTTTATTTTTATTTGTTAACTTTTATTCGACGGTAACGCTTTTGGCTAAATTGCGAGGTTGGTCTACATCACAACCACGATTAACTGCTATGTAATAAGCGAAAAGTTGTAATGGAACAGCCACAACTATTGGGCTAAATGGCTCATAACAATCAGGAACATAGATAACATCACGGCTATGAGCAACAATATCATCATCGCCTTCTGTGGCTACACTTATAACCAAACCGCGTCTTGCTTTTATTTCTTGAATATTTGACACCATCTTCTCGTAAGTTTCGCCTTTTACTGCTATACAAATAACGGGGAAGGTCTCGGTTACAAGTGCTATCGGACCATGCTTCATCTCCCCTGCAGCATAACCTTCTGCATGGATATAACTAATTTCTTTCAGTTTCAAGGCACCTTCTAAAGCACTCGGGAAATTGAAATTTCTTCCTAAATAGAAGCAACTTTCTGCGTCTTTATATTCAGGACGATTTGCTAATTCTTTCACCTTTTCATGATTTTTCAAAACATAATCAACCTTTGCAGGAATCGTTCTTAAATGTTCTATCATTTCACGGGCTTGTTGTTTTGTGAGTGTCCCACGAATTTGCCCTAACCATATTGTAAATAATGCAAATGCCATACATTGTGATGTATATGCCTTTGTAGAAGCAACACCAATTTCAGGTCCTGCCTGCTGATAGATAACCCCATGCGATTCACGTGCAACGCTGGAACCGACAACATTAACAATGGATGCGACCTTTGCACCTCGACTTTTGGCAATTCGGATGGCTTCTAAGGTATCGGCAGTTTCGCCTGATTGTGAAACCGCAATTAAAATTGTATTTGGGGGAATAATTGGGTCTCTATAACGGAACTCTGATGCTAAATCTAACTCTACAGGGACACGTGCAAATTTTTCTATGAGGTATTTGCCAACCATTCCTGCATGCCATGCAGTCCCACATGCAACAACATAAATTTTCTGGCAAGCTTTTAACTCTTCTTCAGAAATGTTCATATCTCTTAACTGCACTTTATCAGAACCTTCTTCCACTCGTCCACGAAGCGTGCTTTGAAGAACTTCTGCTTGTTGGAAAATTTCTTTTAACATAAAGTGAGGATAGCCTTCTTTCTCCGCTGCTGAATCATCCCATTCGACATTGTGAACATGAACAGGGATGGGATTTCCATCCACATCCTCTATGCAAATAGTATCCTTCTTTATCTCACAGACATGTCCATTATCAATGTAAATAACTTTTCGGGTATATTTCATAATAGCAGGCACATCCGAAGCGATATATCCTTCTCCATCTCCTATACCTACAATAAGTGGACTACCGTTCCTTGCAGCTACGAGAACGTCTGGGTTATTCTTGCATATCACACCGATGGCATAAGCACCCCTTAAATCTTTGAGGGCACGTTGAACTGCCTTAAATAAATCACCATCATAGTATTTTCTTACAAGATGAACTATGGTCTCGGTGTCTGTCTGACTCCTGAACTTAACACCCTCTGCTTGTAATTGTTCGCGGAGTTCGTGAAAATTTTCAATAATGCCGTTATGGACAACAGCAATTTCCATGTTCATATCAAAATGTGGATGGGAATTGACTTCCGAGGGCTCTCCATGGGTTGCCCAGCGTGTATGTCCTATACCTAATTGCCCCTTTATTGGGTGTTGTTCCAATTTTGCATCAAGTACTTTGAGTTTCCCGACACTTTTAATAAATTCCAAACCTTTTTCATTTACAACTGCAACACCTGCGGAGTCATAACCACGGTATTCTAATCGGTGCAAACCAGAGAGGATAATTTCTACTGCATTTTTAGGACCTATGTAACCTACAATTCCACACATTTAAAACACTCCTTTATTCAATTTATTTTGATAAAAATATTACTTATAGAAATTCTATGTGAATAAAAAATATTACTTCTTGTAATAAGCTTTCATATCTTCAAGAGTCAATGGCTTATAGTCACCAGCATGACCAGCCTGACCGAAAGCTTTCATTCTCTCAACATATACGTGATATGCCGCTTCACGTGCAGGTCCAAGATATTCTCTGGGGTCAAATTTTTCTGGCTGTTCCCAAAATACCTTACGAATAGCACCAGTTATCGCAAGACGACTATCAGTATCTACATTTACTTTGCGGACTCCATTCTCAATACCTTTTTTAATCTCTTCTAATGGAATACCTTGTGTGTCTGGCATTTTACCACCATATTTGTTGATAATGTCCACTAATTCTTGTGGAACAGAACTGGAGCCATGCATAACCATATGACAATTCGGCATTCTCTTATGAATTTCGATAATACGGTCCATGGCTAACTTCGGTGGTAATACTTTCCCTGTAACGGGGTCTTTTCTGGAGGATTTATAAGCGCCATGACTTGTTCCAATTGCAACTGCAAGAGCATCAACACCTGTTAATTTTACAAATTCTTCTGCCTGTGCAGGGTCTGTTAAATGGGCTTCCACATCTTTATCTGACAAACCTGCTCCATGTCCATCTTCAATTCCACCAAGACAACCCAATTCCGCTTCTACTGTTACACCTAACGGATGGGCTAATTCAATCACCTTTATTGTAATTTCAAGATTACCCTTATAACTATTTGGCGTTTTCCCATCTTCCTTCAATGAACCGTCTATCATTACGGATGTAAAACCAAGTTCAATTGCCTTCTTGCATGTCTCTACACTGTTTCCATGGTCTAAGTGCAATGCTACAGGAATATGTGGATATTCTTCTACTGCCGCTTCCATCAATTTTTTCAGATAAATCATCTTACTATATTTCAATGCACCCCGACTCGCCTGTATTATTACAGGACTATTAGTATCATTTGCAGCCTGCATAATTGCTTGTATTTGCTCCATATTATTCACATTGAAAGCACCAACACCGTAACCACCTTTGGCTGCTTCATCAAGAATTTGTCTCATTGGAACTAATGGCATAACATTTCTCCTTAATTTAATTGTTTATAGTATTATTACTCTTACAGTTTTTATAGATTTACTTTCCGCTAAAACTAATAGGATTATAGACAGGCAGATAAAAGTTAAGTTATTATACCATTTATCGAAAATATAAATCAAACATCATTTTGTAAATTAAAAATAGGATATTTATTTAAAGGACACAGAGAACATTTAGGCACCTTTCGGCAGTAGTCTTTTCCTGTCCATACAATAAGTCCATGATATTCTTTATAAATATAGACATCTTGAGGTAAATATTTATGGAAATAGTTTTGTATCTCACTGTATTTTAATTTTTCGTCGAGAATTCCGTGTCTTGAAAAGATTCGTTTTGTGTATGCATCTACAACAAAGATTCGATGTCCGCAAGCATATAGTAAAATATCATCTGCTGTTTCAGGACCAATACCTTTTATATTTAGCAATTCATTTCTTAGTTCAGATGTATTTTTTTGTTTCATTTTTTCTATTTTTCCATTATATTTGTCAATTAAATAATTGCAAAATATGATGAGCCGTTCTGCTTTTTGTCTGAAGTATCCCGAGGGACGTATAGCTTGTTCCAATTGAGTTCGATTACAATGAATTATTTTATAGGGCTCTAATAAGTTTTCTTTTTTTAAACTCTCAATGGCTTTTTCCACATTAGACCATGCTGTATTTTGGGTTAATATTGCCCCTATGGCTATTTCAAAAGGGGTATCTCCAGGCCACCAGCCTGTTGGTCCATAAAAATCAGATAGGGTATTGTAAATTTCCATTAATGTTGGGTGTTTTATTGTTCTCCTCTTCTTCCTACTACCAGATTTCATATTTGCGATATTCTTTCAACTTCATTCCGTATTGCTCGTATATGTTCTGGTGTGCTTCCACAACATCCGCCAATAATTCTGGCTCCATTTTTATAAAAATCAAAAACATATTTTTTAAAGATTTCTGGTGTTTCTGGATAACGAATTCCTTCATTAGTTAATTGAGGTTGTCCCGCATTGGGATATACTAAAAAGGGTGTTTCTTTTTCATAGGTATACATTTTTTGTAACAAAACATTCATATCCTCAACGCTTAATGTACAATTTACACCAAGAATAGGCACCCCTATTTTTTTCATTTCTTGAATAAACGTTTCGGGCGTTGTTCCCATCATTGTATTAAACCGTTCTCCATCACTACTTCTCTTAAAAGTAAAACTTACAATTATCTCTAAGTTTGTGTTTTCTTTTACAGCATATATTGCACATCGAGCTTCATCTAAATCGGACATTGTTTCTATTGTGCATGCATCAGCCCCTCCTTCTTCTAATGCTATAGCCTGCTCACGAAATGCTTCGTATAATTCATCTTCAGATACATCACCCATTATAATGAACTTTCCACTGGGACCAATAGACGCGAGAACATGATGTTCTTCGCCTACTGCTTTCCTTGTCAGGTAAGCAGATTTTCTATTGAGTTCTTTTGCCTTATTTTCTAAACCATACGATTTTAATTTTATTCGATTTCCGCCGAAACTATTAGTAGAAACCAAATCGGCTCCTGCTTCTTTATAGGAAATGGCAATATCACTTACAATGTCAGGATGGTCTATATTCCATAGTTCAGGACATTCCCCTGCTTGCATACCAGCCTTTATTAATAAAGTTCCCCATCCACCATCACCGACCAACACTTTACCTGCCTTTATTAATGATAAAATACTATCCATTAAGATTCTCCCTCACCAATCCCTTTTCCTTTTGTTAAATGGCTCCATGTTTCTTTTACTAAAAAACTGTTTGGGGCATCCTCTTCTATTTGTAAAAATAATTTCCATGGGAAAGTAATTGTTAAATAGTTATCACCTATCTGCTTTTTTACATTTAATCGAGCAGAAATATCGGTCAGACCAATAACTGCTTTTGGGTCGTTATCATCATCGTTTGCATACGCCCAAATACCTATTGTCTGGCATCCTGCTGAATACGGGACAATAACATTATTCATTGTCCTACTACGAAAATTGGCAAGAATTATTAATGCGGACAATTGATGTGGTTCCACTAAAAAGACAACGGTCTTGGGCTGTTCAATATCGGTATTTATTTGAGATAGAGGCTTAAAGATAACATACTCATATGGAATGTCTATTATGGGCAATGACTGAATAAAATTTTGGACTTGTTCTGGTGAAGATAGATACCCTTCTCCATGAAGAAAATCCTGCATAAATTCAGGGGTAACAAAATTTTTAATTTGTTCTGCAACACCTTCACCAATCGGATGTCCTTTATTTCCTGTCGAAAGAAACCTACAAAAACAATCTTCACCTCCTGGAAAGTCTTTATAGCAATTTCCGAAACCAAGTCCAATTCCACCTCCCCAACAACCATAAGTTTCCCGAGAGAATACCGCTGTCTTCCCCTTGGCAGAACTAACGAACCACCACATTACACAACCCCATTTGCCAGGTTTAAATTCGATAGCATGTTCTGGTTTTTGATTTGACCATAATATTGCTACAGGTTCATATTTTAATGATAATAAGTTTGAAAGAATTGTTTCCATAGTATTTTCTTAACATGCTAATCCTAATTTTGCATCGAGATATTCAATACAACCTTGTGGGTCTGGTGAGTAGGCATCTGCTCCTATTTTATCACAGAACTCTTGAGTTAATGGTGCACCTCCTACGACAATAGTTACATCAGGCACTTCCGATTTCAGGACTTTAACTGCTTTTTCCATATTAATCATGGTAGTGGTCAACAGTGCACTCATTCCGACAACAGCACCTGGATTTTCTTTTAATGCTCCGAGAAATTTTTCAGGGGCTGTATCAACACCCAAATCAATTACTTTCCAGCCAGCTCCTTCCATCATCATTCGAACAAGATTTTTACCTATATCATGCAAATCTCCTTGAACTGTACCAATAATAAAAATCCCTTTATGTTTTGCTTCACCTCTTTCAAAGGCACTTTTAAGAAAAGGCATACCTGCATTCATTGCTCGTGCTGACATTAGAACATCTGGCACAAACACTTCATTCAGACTAAACTTTTTGCCAATTACGCTCATGCCTTTCATCAAACCTTCATTTAGAATTTTTACTGCTGGTATCCCTTGTGCCAACGCTTGTTGAACTAATTCTTCTGCTCCATCTTGACCACGCATATCAGGTGGATAAGGAGAATTCTTGTTAACTTTTCCTCTTTCGACACACATTGCAATTTGTTCTAAAATATTACCCATAAGCAATCCCTTCTGTTAAATATAATATCTTAATGTTATAGTATATAAATTATTAACAAATTATGAAATCCTTTTCCAATTGTGGCCTCCACCATTTTTGCAGGGAACACCTCCAAAAGGAGTGTCTTTTGATTTTATAACCAATCCACATTTACTACATTGATAATTTCTCTCCCCTACTTCACCTAAACAACGCCATGAATGCCCTCCTCCTGCCTGACAATTTCCCATCATCGGTTGATTAACCGCTTCTATGTGAGTTCCACATTTACTACAGTAATAATTTTTTAATGTTTTTTCTTCAGCACAAACAAAACTATTCAAAAACAATACAAACAAACCAATAACAATAAATAATGCAAATATGATTGTTTTTATTTTCATAATTTGTTTCCTTTTTGTTGTTGCTTTTCGTCCATAATAACACAGTTATTATACAAAAGTGGTATAATACTTCCAACTTCAATTAACGTTAATATCTACTCACCTAAAAATGCAATCCTTACAAGAAGAAAAGAAAAAAAATATTGGAAATATATCCCTATTTCAACTATGTTGGGAATTTTTAAAAATAGGGACTATTGGCTTTGGAGGGGGATGGGTAATTATTTCCATGATTAAGCATCGTTTTGTGGAACAGAAACAATTAATTACGGATGAAGATTTTACAATAGGTATAAGTTTAAGCCAATTTTTAGGGGCTTTTGCTGTAAACACCACTTCTTTCATAGGCAGAAAGTTAAAGGGAATTTGGGGTTCTATTTTATCTACATTCTTTTTTTTACTACCTTCTTTTGTTATTGTTTGTGTTCTTACTGGACTTTATTTTAAGTTTAATAAACTATTCAATTTTCAATATTTATTAAAAGGTATTTCCCCTGTCATAATAGCTCTTATGCTGTCCACAGCCTTTGATTTATCTATTAAGATAAAAAAAGACATTGGGTTCTTACTCATTATATCTCTTGTAATAATAGGTGGAATACTTAATATAAACTATGTTGTGTTACTTCTTTTTTCTGGCTTTTTTCAGGTTTTGTATTCCCACTTTATAAAAGAAAAGGAAAAAAACTTACTACCCATTTTTTTTATACAGCCTAATAAAATATCTTACGGTTTACCTGTCCTCTTTTCTATGATAGGCACACCTTCAATTATCACAATTACTTTTATTTTTTTTGGAATAGGCTTTATTTTTTTTGGTGGTGGTTATGCACTTCTCCCTCTCTTGCAAAACATATTTGTAAATAAATTACACTGGATTTCAAATCATGATTTTATTGTAGGTATAGCCATAAGTCAGGCTACACCTGGTCCCTTTGCTATTATTGCAACATTTCTGGGATATTATTTACATGGAATTTTAGGTGCTTTTTTTGCTACTTTTATGATTTTTCTCCCTGCTTTTCTATTTTTACAAATTCTTATTAATCTTCAAAATAATTTCAAAGACAATAAAAATGTTCAATCTTTTTTAAGAGGGATTAATATTGCTATTATAGGACAGCTTATTCTTTTGTCTTACCACTTTTTTTTAGTAACCCTTCTCCCAATTTCTGTTATATCTATAATTCTTCTTTTGACCAGTTTTCTTTTCTTCTTTATTTACAGAATTCCACCCCTTGTTTTTATTGTCATAGGGCTTGTATACGGTTTTTTCTTTATTAAATAAGGCTATTTCAGAATCTTGCGACCTTCAGAGGACTTGATACCCGATACAATTCGTTCGAAGGCTTCTTCATTGGAGCAAGCACTCATTGCCTCTTCTTTAGATACTAATCCTTTTTGGTACAATTCTACCGCATATTGGTCAAAACTCTTCATATCCCCATCAACATCCATTATTCCATGGAGTTTATCAAGGTCACCTTCAAGGATAGCATCGCGGACAATAGGCTTTCCACCTAATAATATTTCGAGACATGGTATTCTACCACCACCAACTCGTTTCAATAGCCTTTGACAAACAACTCCCTGGAGAGAATAGGCTAATTCCTGTCGGATTAAGTCTCGTTCATTTTGAGGGAAATAACTAATGATACGATTTACCGTATCTACTGCTGTTGTTGTATGTAGTGTGCTAAAAACAAGGTGTCCTGTTTCTGCTGCACTTAATCCTGCACGAATGGT
>JAIWNQ010000258.1 GCA_020216745.1 Candidatus Hydrogenedens sp. | reverse complement strand
ATCTCTATCTCGCATCTCACCGACAAGAATCACATCGGGGTCTTCACGCAAGGAACCACGCAAAGCATTGGCAAAGGATAGGGTATCTCTCCCTACCTGACGTTGGGAAACAATACTTTTCTTATCGGTATACACATATTCGATGGGGTCTTCGATAGTAATTATATTGGCAGAACGCGTTGCGTTTATATAATCTACCATTGCTGCTAATGTTGTTGACTTACCACTCCCAGTAATACCACATACAAGGAAAAGTCCCCTGTGTTTGTTACATACATCACGAACCACTTCTGGAATATTTAACTTTTCGAATGGTAATGGTTCTTCTGGAATTAAACGGATAGCAAGAGCTGGAGCACCCATCTTAATATAACCACTGCAACGCAAATATCCAATGCCTGCTGCATGGTATTGGAAACTTGTTTCACGTTCTGTATATAACATATCTACTTCTTCTTGTCCACCTAATTGATACAACAACTCCCTCATATCTTCTGCATTTAATGGTGGCATATCCAAAGGCATCAAATCATTATCAATACGAATATAGGGCTTTGCACCTGCTCTAAGGTGAAGGTCAGATGCATTTTTTGCCTTCATCATTTCAATCATTGCGTTAATATTAAAACCTGTTTTTAAATATGCAAGAACCTCTAATTGCCATGTTCGCGAACGAAGTGAAGATTTGCTAAATTTTTCAACAACCCCATCTACAGGAATTAAAAGAGGCAGTTGCTTCCAATTAAAACCAGGAAGCATCACCCGACATATTCCGTCTTCATTTTTAACACGAACACCTAATCTTGTGTCTTCAAATGCTTTGTTTAGCTCTGTCGGATTTGTAGATTCTTTTAGGTTAAATGTGATTTGCATTGAATCTACTTTACGACTCAAATCAGTGGATTTTACAACAATACTACATCCTTCTGTAGTAATCTTTACCTCGGATGGAATACCTGTTGCCCTAATAACTTCATGTAGCCCAATTCTTAGAATATCAAGGATAGTAGATGTGGATTGACTACCAATATACATAATTTTATCCTTTATAGTTGCCCGATATTTTTGGTGTAAAATTATATAAAAACTATAAAATTGATATGAAATAATACAATTTTTATATACTCTATGTCAATTTTTTTAATTATATTTTTATAAATTTGAAAAATAGCCACTTACTTGTTGATTTATAATTCCAATTTCGAGTTCATGAATTCGTGTTTCACCTGGTTGAAGATAATCCATTTCGCCTCTTTTTTCGGTTTCATCTTTTCCCAAAACACCTGCGTTGCAAGGTTCTAAGCCAATCACATATTCACCTGTCCCTAACATTTTCCATTGAACTAATTTGGGTAGTTGTGCTTTTTTATATTTGATGTAAACACCATAAAAATTTTGTTCAAGTTCTTGTTCTGCATTATAAACGCCTATTATAACTTCTCCATTTTTTTGTGTTTTAACATCATGAAAATACACTCTTTCTTGATAGTTTTCTTCAGGTGGTGTTATTTCATACCAAGCATCTTTCCCCTGCTTTGCAATTTCATCTCTCGGGATAGTTCTTTTAGCAGGGATACAGACTTTTGCCTTTTTACAAACCACAGGCCAACCAATATTGCAATGATACAAAATCATAAATGGTGTTTTACGGAAACCTTCGTTCGTTATGGTATCTGTAATTTTAAAATAATCTGCTCCTAAATATGTTTCTATTTTTCTTTCTACAATAATATTTTCGGCAAACAAAGCTGTTTGTCTCATTTTTCCTTTTAGGGAGAGAACATATTTTCCGCTTATCCACTTTTTCTCAACACAAATATCTTCAGCAGGAGTACTGCTAATCCTACCATGTAATCCTTCCCCCGTTAATTCACTCCTTTCGCATGGAGGGCCAACATTGGTTACACCACAAGTGGTTAAAAGACCACCAAAATAACTTCGTAACCATCGAATACCTTCAGGTTCATAGTAAAAGGGAGCGACATCCCCAGGTGTAGAACGCCAACCTAATGGAATGCCTTTATAACTCGCATGGGAAATGTCCATACAGCGATCTAAATAAACAGAAAACTCTAAACCAGAACCAGTATATACGAAAACAGAACGCGATGGGAATGCTTTGCCATCTTGAAGTATGGATGTTTGTATACCTGCAATCTGGTCTATCTGACCTGCATATTTTTTTATTTCAATTGGAGATACCTCATACCAACTTTTTGTTGTTTTCTTTTTCATAATTTCATCCTTTCTTATTTCGAAAGTCTATTAATACTTTAAGGCAGTCTTTACTTTGTGCAATCTCAAATGCTTTTATTATATCTTCAAAAGCAAACTTATAACTTATCATATATTCTACTTCAACTTTCTTTTCTGATAATGCTTTTAATGCTGGTCCAAACGGACCACAACGAGAACCAATAATTTTAATTTCGTCCACAACCAATTTTGAAAGGTTTAATGTATTTTGTTCTTCTGTAGTGCTTTTTATGACTAATGTCCCCTGAGGTCGTAACCTATCTAATGCCAAAGACTGTGCTGTAGGATTTCCAGTGGCATCTATTACGACATCTAAATTTTTATCTTTCCAATAGTCTAATAAACATGTATCAATTCCAATTATGTTTAATAAGAACAGTTTTTTCGTATGTTTCCCTACACATACTAATCTTCGGACATAAGGATTTATAATTTGAGAAATAATCTGTCCCATTCGTCCATCACCCAACACAACTACGAAATCTTCAGGATTAAATTGTATTTGTTCGAGGATGCGAAATCCCGCTGCAACGGGCTCCGTAAATACTGCTACTTCATCAGACACACTATCCGGAACAATATGCAAATTCCTTTCAGGCAGTGTAGTATATTCTGCAAAAACCCCATCTCTATTATTTATCCCGAGCACAGTTCGGGTTGGACAATGGTTCGACATACCTTGAAGGCAAAATGAACAACGATAGCAGGGACAATTTATCTCTCCGACAACTCGTTTACCAATCAGACTTTTATTTTCCGCTTCAACTACTTCACCCACAAACTCGTGTCCTAAAATTCCCTTAAAATCCATATACCCTTTCACAATCTCCAAATCCGTCTTACATATCCCCGCCATTAATACCCGAATTAATACTTCTCCTTGTCCTGGAATAGGAATATCCATTTCTCTTATAAATAAATCTCGTCCATCAAAAAAAAGTGATTTCATTTAATCTCACCATTAATATTTTTAGTTTTAATTATTATTATAATAGAAACTGAAATAAAATTCAGTTCCTATTATAATAGGGACTGAATTTTTAAAATCCTTCTCACTCTTATAAAAGATTCTGTCCAATAATTAATTTGCATCATAAAACATAAAAAAATTTTTTCTCAACTTTTCATTAGGTAGGAATGGGGTACGTAAGCCCACAATGACGTGGAAACTGGCACAATCAGTTTTGAGTCTGATTTCTATTATTTCCTAAAAATTAAATAAGTAGTAGAAATCGTAAGGGTATTTTTACAATAGAATTATTGATTAAATCCAGATTGTTACTTCCAAATACCAGTCCATATTTGCAATTCTTTGCCTTTTGCATTGTTTTTTCTACTTGTTTTACATCTTCTTTATTAAAACCGACTTCAATTACAACGCTACTTTTATCTTGCAGGGTTAGTATAAAATCGGCACCACCTTCAGCCATATCAAATGATAATTTGGGGGAACCGATACTACTTCCTCTTCTTATATGTTTTTGAAAGATTAATGCAAAATAATCTTCTAATTTCTTCCCTTCGATACCACCGTAGAAATTGTTATCTAAAATTGCACAACGAAGGGAAGGGGTTATAAAAAGGTATTTCGGTGTTTTTCGTGTAGGTCCATAAGTTGTCCCATAAGCCTTTACTTTAAGTAACAGTCCACTTAACATCAAAACCTCAATTAGGTTGTCTAATGTTTCAGGTCTATTTATTTGAAGCACTGATTGAAGCTTACTATAACTTATCAAATCAGACTGAGCTAAAAGATATAACAAATCAGTAATTTTTGCGACAGTATGTGTCTCAAAGTTCTTTAATTTAAGAATATCTTTGGCGATAATACCATCTATTACACTCTTTATTTTCTCTATTGCTTTTTGTTTATTCTCTATTTTTAGCGATGAGGGAAACCCTCCTAACTCAAAAAAGTCCTCTTCTGCTTTAACAGGAACTTCATTAACAAAATATTTATCTACTTGCTTCTTTTCCTTATATAATTTATTAAATACTTCTTTTGCAGTTGAAGAACTAAATATTATCGTCCGCAATTTTTCTGAAAAACCATGTTTGACAATATCTTTGCCATACTTTAAAAGTAAATACTCACTAAAATCCAAAGGGAACATTTCCCATATATCGGAACGTCTTCCTAAATCGGGAATTATATCTATGTGCAAAGCGGAAGAACCTGTTGCTATTACCAATACATCTTTATGACCTTTAGTCCTATCAAAAAGATTTTTCAAAAACAATCCCCATCTATCATCAAAATGGACCTCATCAAGAAGAATTAATATTTTTTTATTTGGCTTTTCAAAATGAATATCTTTCATTTCCTCATAAAATTGGAAAAAGTCATGTAACGAAATCTGTTCTGCATGCAACTGACTTACATCAAGATATAATCTTTCATCCAATTTTCCGAGATTCTTTAGGATACTTTTATTATCAGGTAATAAAAATTTCTCTAAAGTATATATTTGAGATAAAAGGGTGCTTTTCCCTATGCCTCTGATACCCGGCATCAATATAATCTTTTCTATTTCTGAAATCTCATTTTTTAAGAATCGCTCAATTAAATTTATAAATCTGGGGAAAATATATCGAATTGGCAGAAGTTGCTTATTTTCATTATAAATATACCCTTCAATTCTTTTCGGAAGAGTTAACTGCCATTTCATATAAAACTGTTCTATCTTGTTTTTATCCATATTTTTCAGTCCCTATTATAATAGTAACTGTTTTTAATATCAGTTCCTATTATAATAGTAACTGAAATCAAAATGCAAATAAATAAACAGGTCAAAAAAATTATATTTATCCTCCAACATTTTAACCAGGTACATCAATAAAATACAATGTTGAATAAATAGCATGCATAATTCAATTCATTATTATTTGACCCCTCTTCCCCTTTAGACATTTCGAGATGAATATCTCCAGTTCTTTACTTTTACCAACAAAATCAATTCAATATTCCCAAAGTTTAAAACCTGGATTCCTCCCCACTTTTATATAACCCTCTTATTCATCTACGAAGCTATTACTTTAATACTTTTTTTACTGGCGGAGAGAGTGGGATTCGAACCCACGGTGCCGGGTAAACCGGCACAACGGCTTTCGAGGCCGCCGCCTTCAACCACTCGGCCATCTCTCCGAGTACATTCAACCCTTCTTTTATACTATAAATTAAAGGATTAATTCAAAAATGATATGTTTTTAATCATAAATTTAAATAGTCAGATATATCTTGGTTATGATTTTATAGTAAGGCAGAATATCTGAACTAGTTTAACTATATTCAAAATTAAACGATGTTAATTTATTTATCATGTTTCAAAATCAAACATCCAAACTTTCCCATATATAAACTATTATTAAATAGGCAATTACAAAAGTTTTACTTTTTGGCACAGGCTTTGCTTTATAATAAAAAAACAGAAATAAAAGGAGTTTAGACATGACAATTGAAAGATATTTAAGACTTATCGCAGGGAGTTTTGTGCTACTAAGTGTGGCTCTTGCCTATTTACACAGTCCCTACTGGCTATTATTCACCGCTTTTGTAGGGCTAAACCTTTTTCAATCGGGCATTACCAACTGGTGTCCAATGGTGTGGATATTAGAGAAATTAGGTGTTCCTCATCAAAAATAAGTTAATAAAAAAGTATTTATTTGATATTATTATAGATAAACTCACGACAAAAGGAGATATTTATGAACCCAGGACTGAAAATGGTAAAGTTTTCTGTTGATCATCCTAAAACTGTAGTTGGTGTAATGGCAATAGTTACTTTCGTAATCATTGCCCTTGTGGCTCTTCCTAATTTATTTCCTCAATCATTTCCCATGCTAAACAAAATCAGTATTGATACAGACCCCGAAAATATGCTTAGCCACAAAGAGGCAGTGCGTATATTTCATAATGAGATGAAAAAGCAATTTACCATTTATGAAATTGTAGTTCTGGGTATTGTAAATGAAAAACATCCGCAGGGAGTATTTAATGCGGATACACTGAAAAAAATATACGAGTTAACGGAATTTGCAAAAACGCTTCAATGGCAAAATCCAAATGAGCCTGAAAAATATGATGGTGTTATAGCCAGTGAACTTATTGCTCCGTCCACTGTGGATAATGTCGAACAAGGAGGTATTGGAGAAGTTCGCTTTGAATGGCTTATGAGTTCCCCTCCTGCAACGGATGAAGAAGCATTAGAAATAAAGAAGAAAACGGAGCGACTTCCGTTCTTAAAGGATACGCTTATTTCTGAAGATGGGAAAGCAATAGCCTTATATATTCCTATCACAGCAAAGAATCAAAGTTATCGGGTTAGTAAAGCATTAGAGGGTAAAATAGCCACCTTTAAGGGGGATGAAAAATACTATATCACGGGATTACCTGTTGCCAACGATACCTTTGGGGTAGAGATGTTCAAACAAATGGCGATTTCTTCTCCTCTTGCTATGTTGGTTATTTTCTTACTGATGTTATTCTTTTTCCGTCAATTAATTTTAATCCTCTCCCCTCTTATTCTTGCGATTGTTACTACCATCTGGACTATGGGGCTTTTAGTAATTTCCGGTAATACCGTTCACATTATGAGTTCTATGATACCTGTGTTTATTATGCCCATAGCGGTATTGGATTCCATACATATCCTTTCCGAATTTTTTGAACGATACACTCCCCAAAAACCGAGAAAAGAGATTTTATTATCCGTAATGGATACCCTTTTTATGCCCATGTTATATACCTCATTGACAACACTTGCTGGATTTGCTTCGCTTGCTTTAACACCTAATCCACCCGTGCAGACCTTTGGTATATTCATTGCAGTTGGCGTTGCTATCGCATGGATTTTAACCGTAACCTTTATCCCTGCATATGCCATGCTTCTATCCGAAAAGAAACTCAAAAACTTCGGTGCCTCTGTGAATAAAACTTCTCATGAAGCAGAGGAACATACATTGCTTGCAAAGATTTTATATGCCCTCGGCAAATTCACTTATAATCAATATAAACTTATTCTTTTAGGCACGGCTATAATGATAGTCATTGCTATATATGGAATAACGCAAATAGAAGTTAATGACAATCCTACCCGATGGTTCAAATCTACCCATAAAATTAGAGTAGCGGATACAGTTTTGAATAAACATTTTGGCGGAACATATATGGCATATCTGGCTTTAAAATCGGATGAAAGTCAATTTTCATTTGAGAATTATCAAAAAGGTTTTAAGGAAAGACTCACTAAATGGTTCAAAGAAAACGGAGCAGATGACGCAAATACTAATGAAATTACTGAAAAGGTTTATTCTGAATTCATCAATTTACATAAACAGGCAGATAATAAGGAATTAAAATCTATACTTGAATCGCTCCAGAATTGGTGTGGTGAACAACTCAACAATGCAAATAGTGAAACTCAGGATGCATGGGACCTTGCAGAAAGGTTTGTCGGCCTTGAACTCCAGAGGAGTGAGATATTCAAACAACCTGAAATCCTTCATTATATAGACCAATTAAATGACACCATGATGAAAACAGGAATTGTCGGGAAAACAAATTCTTTACCTACCCTTATAAAAACCGTTCATCGTGAACTTATGGGAGGTGATGAGAAGGAATATCGAATACCGGAAAGTTCCCGGGCTGTGGCTCAATGTATCATGACCTATGAAGGTAGCCATCGTCCTCAAGATATTTATCACTTCGTTACACCTGACTACAAATCTGCCAGTATCTGGGTTCAATTAAAAAGTGGTGACAACAAAGATATGAACAAAGTAGTTGAAACCATAGATACATTCATTAAAGATAATCCTCCCCCCTTCCCTATGAAGCACGACTGGTATGGTCTGACTTATATCAATGTCGTCTGGCAGAAAAAAATGGTCATAGGAATGTTAGAGGCCTTTTTAGGGTCGTTCCTTGTCGTTTTAGCGATGATGATAATCTTATTCCACTCGGGCTTATGGGGCTTACTCAGTATGATACCTCTGACAATTACTATCGGTGCTATCTATGGAGCCTTAGGGTTAGTTGGAAAATATTACGACATGCCTGTTGCTGTGTTATCATCATTAACTCTCGGTCTTGCAGTTGACTATGCCATTCACTTCCTCGCACGGGGCAGAGTTGCCTATAATGAAACGGGCTCGTGGGAAAAAGCCCACATGATTTTATTCGGAGAAACGGCACGGGCATTGTATCGGAATATCATCGTTATCGCCTTGGGCTTTACTCCATTATTGTTTGCACCACTTGCTCCCCATATTACGGTGGGAACTTTTATGGCTTCTATTATGCTTTTCTCCGGCGTAGGAACATTAATTATTCTACCTGCATTAACTCGACTTTTCGAACCGTTACTCTTTCCTAAAACACGGTTTTGCAGTATTACCTGCATGTGCAACACCTGCATCGTTACAGGGATTACAATTGTAGGTGCTGTTGCTATTAATATCTATCAGTTTCTAAATATTGGCTGGACTACTATCAGTTGGGTTTCGTTAATAGCCATTATCATCCTTTCTATAATTTGCTTCATTAGTTCTCGTAGAAATCAATGCAAACCTTGCGTTGAAATACCCATAGAAAATCAAAACAAATAACCGTAAAGATAAGGAGTTTTACCATGAAACATGTATCCATTCTATTAACAGCAATCGTGGCCGTTTTCCTGCTCATGCCAAAAGGATTTTCACAGGACTTGACCGATGTCAATGAAATTGTTAAAAAAGCCAACCATTCCGCATACTATAAAGGGAACGATGGTAAAGCCCGCGTCAAAATGACAATCAAAGATGCTCAGAACCGTGAACGCACAAGGGAATTAACTATCCTCCGTAAAAACATGGATGATAAAGATGAAGAACAACGCTTCTATGTATATTTCCACCAGCCCGCAGATGTGCGAGATACCGTCTTTATGGTTCACAAACATGTCGGTAAAGATGATGACCGCTGGCTATACCTTCCCGCTCTCGATGTTGTGAAACGAATTGCCGCATCCGATGAACGCACCAGTTTTGTCGGCTCTCATTTCTTTTATGAAGATGTCTCTGGTAGAGGTATTGATGAAGATAATCACGAATTAATTGAAACGACACAAAACTTCTATGTTATCAAAAATACCCCCAAAGACCCGAAAAGCGTTGAATTCGATTCTTATAAAGTTTATGTCCACAAAGGAACTTTTATCCCTGTAAAAGCAGAGTTTGAAAAAGGCGGTAAAGTTTATCGAGTTGCAGAAGCATTAGAAGTAAAAGAAATTCAGGGCTACCCCACTGTTATAAAATCAAAAATGACCGACACCAATATTGGTGGAGAAACCTTATTAGAATACTCCGATGTCCAGTATGATATTAACCTACCTGACGATATATTTACCGAAAGATACCTTAGAAAAGCCCCCAGAGAATACCTAAAATAACCCTGTATAGTAAAGAGCAATTTTTATATTAAAAAGACCGTAAAACTGGCTTAGGGGCGAAAAATCTTTCGCCCCTACATTCGTAATATCACAACACAAACATACACAAATGAATAATAAACTTTATATTAACACAAAAACAATCATCCCCCCCCCCCACTTGCCCACCCACCCATCCCCACGACCAGCATTGTTCCCAATAACCACAAGTTTTCAAACAATCATTCTATCCAACCCAAAACTTATTATCTTTCCCACACACCTCTGACAATGCTGGTCATTTTCTCCTTTACCTTTTTCTAACCTTTTTGAGG
>JAIWNQ010000257.1 GCA_020216745.1 Candidatus Hydrogenedens sp. | reverse complement strand
TGTCCTTCCGTAGTAGCACCTTCGGCAGATGCCCCTTCACCCTCATTTGTCCCTTCATTGGTTTGTCCCTCACCAGGAAGTTGAACATTCCCATAACCAAGAGATTTAAGGGCACATAAATCAATTAAAGCATATTCACGAATTATAGCCCCCGCCTTGTATCTGGGATTCATCACTGCGTTTTGTATACCTGTCCTGTCTGGGTCCCAATGACAAATACTTGTCCCATCAAGAAAAGGTTCTTTTGAGTAAAGAGGGATTCCTTGAACGCTGTATACAAACTCTGTATAATCTGATTTGAAAACTAATTCATTACTAATTAAATCTGCTTGGCTCCCCTGAAACATTGGGGGTGAACCTGAATAAAGAGCATTATCATTTTTATATATAAACTGGTCAAAGGTTGTATACAAGTAGTTATTATTTTCTGTTTGTTGCGTTACACCTGTTGCTTCTACAAAAGATAAGAACCCAAAACCATGGGTAAACTCGTGAATAAGAACAGATACCAGATCAATCTGACCACTCGCTGGGGTAGTATTGTTAGGGTCTTCATAATAATCATAACCGAAATCAACAGTTAACTCTATTTCTGATACATAAGAAACCGGTTTTGTTCCAGTTAATAACCTTTGTTGAGAGAAAGTAGGGCTGAACGTCGTCTCATTTTCAAAGACATAACTCCCTGCAAATGCAAGTGCACCATGACCATCATTCTCACTTTCTGTAACAAGAATATCAATCGTACCTGAAATCTTAAAAATATTAGATATATACTCTAATGCTTTTTTGAGACACAACTTACGGTTTGGATGACTCGCATCTTTAAATCCTACACCATCCGAGTCGCTATAGGCTATATTAAAAGTTATGTAACTGGTTGAGAAAGTTTCCAACGTTGCTTCAGGGGGATACCAATTGTCTTTTTCAACCTTTTCAGGGAGCACCTCACGAATTAAACCTGCATCAGGGGCAATAAAGTATATCTTATTCTCTGCATAAACATAAAAACTGAATGAAAAAAGAGAAATTAAACAAATAATAACTACAAATCTACTTTGGTAATAGTTTCTCATAAAAGACCCTTTCTTTATCAATCTCTTTTTATATATTAACTTTGTTTGTTAGACCTAAAATTCCTATCGTAAGTATCATAAATATCCAATCGCCAAAAAGGATTTTTAATAATTTCTCTGGAGTTTTGTTTTTGCATTGGCAACCGACAAAAGTATTATTTGAGCAACCATATTTATCACCTTCATTAAAACCTTCCATAAGTCCCTCTACCAAACCCTCTCCTTCCTGGGGTTGAGTATTCCCTGCGAAAGAGGTAGAAACAATATTTGAACAGAGTTGAGGACCTGCTTCTCGATATATTGCTTGTGTGGTTATTTGGTAGGCACCTTGTAAGTCTGAGGGAAGATAGACATTAAAACTGAAACTGAATGGGAATGGGGGAATATCTATCCAGGCGAATTCAAAAGGGTTTATACCATTGGAGACCGCCCTACTTGATGTAGGATATATCGCAGGGGCATTTGTTGGAGAAACACCTTGAAATTGACAGCCCTTAGGGAATAGTGAAGTAAGTCCTAATGCAAGGATGTTTTCTGAAGTAGTTTTAGTAAAAGTAACTGTAACGGTTAAAGATTTACCTGGAATATAATAGATATTATTGTCCGTAGTAGAAATAGCATCACCAGAAACATCCTGTACAATAATTAAATCATTGGTTATCGGACAATCATCTAAATATCCTTCGTTAGCAGTGCCTTCACTTGTTCCTTCACCTTCGGGTACCTGTCCTTCGGTGGGGCTCCCTTCACTCGTTCCTTCACCTTCGGGTACCTGTCCTTCGGTGGGGCTCCCTTCACTTGTTCCTTCACCTTCGGGTACCTGTCCTTCGGTGGGGCTCCCTTCACTCGTTCCTTCACCTTCGGGGACCTGTCCTTCGGTGGGGCTTCCTTCACTCGTTCCTTCACCTTCGGATACCTGTCCTTCGGTGGGGTTCCCTTCACTCGTTCCTTCACCTTCTGTATTTTTAGCAGAAAGGCAAGATGTGTCAGGTTGCGTTTCTAATTGAGGTCCATTTAATCGATACATTGTGGCAAATGTAAGACATTGATTTACAAGATTATTTGATGGGGAAACAAAGTCTATAATTACTTGAATAGGTAATGAAGGGGGTGTAATCCAAAAAATATCCAGTATATTAGCGTTTTTTTCAGTGTCGTATTCATATTTTGCACTTGGCTGGGTGGTGAATTGTCCAGAGATTCCTTTATAGGTCCACTCTATTGGAACAATTCCTTGTATGCCAATTGCTGTGATAGGTGTCTCTGTTTCACCCGAAATATTCAATGTAACGGAAATAGGTGAATTTGGAATATAACAATCAGGAGTATCGGGACAAAGCCCATCGCCACTTAATTGTAGAGTCATTGTCAATTCAGCATACACACTAAAATGTTGTACGCTCAACATCAAAATTAAAAAGCCTATAAGCCGATATACGTTCTTGGGGAACAACATTTTTTGAAATTTCTTTTTATTTGACATTTTTAACCTTCATCACTAAATATATAATCGTGTTATATAAATTATACACTTTTTAAATTAAGTTCTCTAAATAAATATTCCTAATACTGCAACTTTAAGATAAATTATCGTTCAAGGAGTTTAGTATAAAATTATAAAAAGATTATGTTCATACCCCCAATTAAAACTTAGGGGAAGAAAAAGGTAAACAGACCTAAAGGTGCATAGTATCATTAACTTATCTAAGGCAAGCTATGTGACTCTCTTGGACTGTGAGACATACAAACCCTTTACCACTTATAATCCCTTCGGGGTCATAAGGAGATTTAGGGAGAGTTATGTTTTTGGGCAGGAGGATAAAGGGGAGATTAAGTATGTGGAGGGGAAATCAGATTTGTGGGTGTTGTTTTATCTTCATTATTTCACTGATGCGGTTGAAGATACGGCGGGTTAATTCGTTTTTGGGGATATATTCGGGTTTTTCATCGATAGTTTGTGGGGTTATCATCAGTGCATAAACGTAATCTGAGCCAAATGCACAGTTTTCGCCTCCTACCTGATTTGCAATGATTAAATCGAGGTTCTTTTTCTTCAGTTTTTCCTGAGCGTATTCGATAAGATGATGCGTTTCTGCGGCGAAACCGACAGTAATTTGGTTTGGTTTTTTCATACCTCCGACTGTTTTTGCAATATCAGGATTTGGTATTAGTTCCAGTTGATGCATTTTTCCATTTCTTTTATGCTTCTCGTCTGTCGGGTCTGCAACTCGGTAGTCAGCAACAGCAGCAGAGCCGATAAAAATGTCATATTCGGGGAATCTTTTTATTGTTTCTTCGTACATTTCTTGTGCTGTTCTGACATATATTGTATTTGCTTGCTTCGGTGGCAATTCGGAAGCGGGCCCAGAAATTATTGTTACTTCTGCACCGCGTCGTAGTGCTTCCATTGCCAGAGCCTTTCCCATTTTTCCTGAAGAGCGGTTACTAATATATCTAACAGGGTCAATAGGTTCCTGTGTAGGTCCACTGGTGATAAGGATTCGTTTGCCTGCAAAGTCTTTTGGTTCACCTAAAATAATGTCTATTTTCTCAAAGATGTAGATAGGTTCTTCCATCCGTCCAGGTCCTGTTTCTCCGCATGCAGTTGAGCCAGTTGCTGGACCGATAAATACGTTGCCTCTTTTTTTCAGTATATCTATATTGGACTGAGTTGCAGGGTTTAAGAACATTTGTGGGTTCATTGCGGGAGCCCAAAGGATAGGTGCTGTGGTTGCTAAAAGGGCAGTGCTAACCCAGTCATCGGCGATTCCATGTGCTGTTTTTGCCAAGATATTGGCTGTGGCAGGAGCAACAACAAATAGGTCTATTTCGTGAGATAATTTGATGTGGGACAATGGACCCAACGTGTAAGGTTCAAACATACCTGTGATAACAGGATTTCCTGAGATGCTTTCGAATGTGGCAGGACCTATAAGTTTTTGGGCATTAGTGGTCATAGCAACAAAAACTCGGGCTCCTGCCTGAACGAGACGGCTACATAATTCACAACTTTTGTAGATAGAAATAGAACCTGTTACCCCTAACAAGATGGTTTTTTCTTTTAGAGATGAGCCCATTGTTGAGTTTAATGTGTTAAATTTCAGTTAGGTCATCTTTTTCGTTTTTACGGTATGTAATTTTACCATCCATAAATTCTTCAAGTGCGAGTATAGTTGGCTTTTTCTTTTTGCCGAAAGCATGCTTTTCACTTTTCATGATTTGATTGACACGTTTGGTAGAAACAATGACCAAACGATACAAACTGTCAATCTTTGTTCTTAACTCATCGACATAAAACGGTGCAGGCATTTAATTATCCTCCTGTTATGTATTTATTCAAAATTTATTTCAACACGACTTGAGCGTAGATGTTCTGCATTGATAATGGTATTTAAATCGAAAGCACATTGGTCAATTTCATAATTTATAATAGTATAATCGAATTCATACCTTGCTTTCATTTCGTCATAGGCGCGGTTTAGACGTTTTTGTATTTTTTCTTCATTTTCGGTACCGCGTCCTTTTAATCGTATCTCCATTTCTTTTAATGATGGTGGCATAAGAAAAACAGTGACTGTTTCGGGAAATTTCTTTTTAATACTTCGCATTCCTTGAATATCTAATTCGAGGATAATATCTTTTTTTTCGTTAATATGTCGTTGTAGTTCGGAATACAATGTTCCGTATAAATCATCGTGCACCTTTGCATATTCTACAAATTCACCTGTCTGAATTTTCTGGTTAAATTCTTCTTCTGACAGGAAGTAGTAATGAACCCCGTGTTGTTCATTCATTCTTGGTTTTCGGGTTGTTGCGGAGATGGAGATAGCCAGATCATTTCTCTGTGAGAGTAAATATTGAATCACTGTCGTTTTTCCGACGCCAGACGGGGCAGAAATGACAATCATGAGATTATTTTGGCCCACAGAAATTACTCCACATTCTGTATTTGTTCTCGTATTTTTTCCAATAATGTTTTCATCTGGACTAATTGCCATGCTAACTCAGCATCACGTAGTTTGGCACTGATGGTATTCAGTTCTCTTCCTATTTCTTGAGTTATGAAATTTAACGGTTTTCCACATTGCTCTGTTTGAAACAGTTCATCAACACGGTTTAAATGCGATTTAATACGGTTGACTTCTTCGGTAATGTCCAATTTGTCTGCCCATAACACCATTTCCATTGCGAGTCGTTCTTCTTTAACAGATGGGTCAATGGTAATCTCTGCTAACTTTAACCGAATCCGTTCTTTTTGAACCTCGCATAGTTCAGGTATCTTTTGTTCTAATGACGTAATTCCATTTTTAAGTTCGTCAAAATGGTTCTTTAATTGTTGTTCTATTTCCGAACCTTCTATGGCTCTTGATTGATTCAATTTTTCAATGGCGAGTTCTATTAATGGTTCCATTTCGAATTTTATCTGTTCTATCTCTTCATCTGAAATTGAAGTGTCAAATATTCCTGGCAATTGAACCAAAGTATTTAATGAAATTTCTTCAGTTGTGTTTAATAATTCCTGCATTTTCTTTATGCTCGATATGTATTCTTTTGCTACGGTTTCATTGAATGCAAATGTAGGTTCTGTTGTTTCGGTAATTTGTCGCCGAATCCAAACGTGAATTTTTCCACGATTTATTTTTTGTCTAATTTTATCTCGTATAAAAGTTTCTATAGAGCCCCATAATGATGGGAGTCGAATACTTATTTCTAAGGAACGATGATTTACAGAATTTATTTCCAAAGAAATAAGCGAGCCACGCACTACCCCAGATACATGACCAAATCCAGTCATACTATGCATGGATTTCCCCCTTCACAAATTCGGATGTATACAATGCTTTTATTTCCTGTTTTTGTTTTTCTTTTTAGTAGATTGTATTTATTATAATAAAAGTGAAAATAGTTTAACAATTTTAAATTCATTGGTAAAGCATTATATGTTCTATCCATTCAGAAAAAAATGTGGTCTTGAAATTTCTGTATCTGTTATCAGTTTAATACTGCTATTTAATTTACTCTCATGTTTCTCTTCAGAAAAAAATTCAACTACTTCTGTAAATGAGCCATCTGAAAAAACGATTTCAAAAGACAATATAGGGGAAGTAAAACCACCTGCTCTACCAGCAGAACAAGTAAGTCAGAATACGGAATCTATACTAATACAGTCCTCGTTGACACCAAAATTGGAGCATGAAAAGACAGAAGAAAGTGAGAGCACTATTGGAAATACATCTGCACTTCAAGTTCAACCGAAAGAATCTAAAGATTCAGAAGTGGTATCGGAACGTTTGACGAAGGTAACGGATGAAAATGTTATTCCTGCTCCGAACGAAGGAAATGTAGAAATTGACCCATTTAATCAAATACAAGTAGGTATGCGTTATGATGAAGTTGTGAAAGTTATAGGCGAGCCGGATGTGTTAATAAGTCAAGGTTCAGGTGGACAAATGAAATTGTATCGCTGGAATCGTGAGGATAAATCGTTATATGCAAGGTTTGAAAATGGGATATTAAAACGATGTTCGCGGAAAGTAGAAACAGGGACAGGAAATATCATACCTTTAACAAGGGAATTATATGACCAGTTAAAAGAGGGGATGCCCCTTGAAGATGTGGTGGCTTTACTACAAAGGCCAGGGACAAAAGTTAGTTCGGATAATGCTGGTGAGGTTATATATTTATGGACAGATAAAGGGGGGTCAAGTTTTTCTGCTCGTTTTGTTAGTAATAAATTAGTCCGAAAAAGTGGTTTTTATGTACGTCCTGTTTCAGTTCCTCAGGTAACGGAAGAGCCAGAGGAGGTACCTCAGCAAATAGAAGAGGAGGTAGGAGAGGGACCCATAACTGAAGAGATAGGAGAAGGATATGAGATGATGGAAGATGAAAGGGGTGAATCGTATGATGAGCAAAATGTATTAGAAAATAAAACGCCAATTCAAAATATTAATAGGACTGTTCCACCTGCTGTTAATGAAGAGAGAAGTAAAATAGTTTACAATAATCGGAGGATTATTTATGCTGGGGAACGGAACAGAGGGTTAAGTGAAACGGGGGGGTCTGTTTCTGTAATGAGACAGAAGTTGGCTCGTCAGAGAGTGCGTCTTCCTGATTTTACGTATCGACTTCGTGATGGAGCGTATGAAATAAGGATTAACAATCCGCTGGATACTTCGGTTAAAGTTGGAATTCGTTCTGGAAAACGGGGGAAAGATATAACACTCCCGCCAAACGGGACAAGGTCATTAAAAGTACCTAAGGGGGATTATCAAATTTTTTATATCCGAGACGATGACCCTACAACGGTACAGCAAGGTGGAGTTATTCAAATAGATGGACTTTTTATTGGCGATGTAGAGGTATTGTTATTAAAATAAAAACCTAATCGATTGGTGAAAAATTAAAGTATGGCTAAAAATACAGATGTCCAGATAAAAGCGGTGGCATTGTTTTTTCTGCCTGTTCAAACGCGAATACCTCTAAAATTTGGTAAGGAATCACTCACAGAGGTTACTTGTGCTCGTGTGGCTGTGCGTATTGAAGATAGAAAGGGGAACACAGCAATAGGTTGGGGTGAGACACCGTTAAGTATTCAATGGATTTGGCCATCGGAACGTCCCTATGTGGAACGTTATCAGCATGTCATTTCTTTTACACGTAAAATTGCTCATCTTTTTAAGAATTTTAATGAGAATGGACATCCCATTGAGATTGGTTATCAATTCATTGAACAAATATTACCCCGAGCCATAAAACAATTTAATTCTGGTAGTATGACAGAGCCCCTTCCCAAATTAGCAGGTCTTGTCTGTTGTTCCCCTTTTGACCTTGCCTTGCATGATGCTTTTGGAAATTTACATCAGTTGCCGACATACAACACATATAACTCCGAATTTATGAATAAAGACCTCGAAGAGTTTTTAATTCCTGCAGTTGATAAAAATATATCATTTAAGCATCTATATCCAGAACAATTCTTACAATATCCCTTACCTGAAAGGATACTTGTTTGGCATTTAGTGGGTGGAATGGACTGGTTAGAAGAAAATGAGGTTATAAAACGTCCTCACGATACATACCCAAATTCATTAAGGGAGTGGATACGTCGTGATGGATTAAAATGTTTGAAAATTAAACTTCGTGGAAATGATGCGGTTTGGGATTATGATAGAATAGTGCGTGTAGGGACTATTGCCATAGAGGAGGGGGTTGTATGGCTTAGTGTTGATTTTAATTGCACTGTTAAAGAAACGGAGTATGTAACTTTTATTTTAGACCGATTAATGAAAGAACATCCACGCATTTATGGAATGGTTCTCTATGTAGAACAACCATTTCCATATGAACTGGAAGAATTTCCTGTGGATGTGCGACCAGTATCCGCACGTAAACCATTATTTATGGATGAAAGTGCCCATGACTGGCGTGTGGTTCTTCGTGGTAGAGAGTTAGGTTGGACAGGGGTTGCCCTTAAAACATGCAAAACTCAGACAGGGGCTCTCCTTAGTTTATGTTGGGCAAAGGCTCATGGTTTGTTGTTGATGGTTCAGGACTTAACAAATCCAATGTTGGCTCAAATACCGCATGTTCAATTAGGTGCGTATGCAGGAACTTTGATGGGTGTTGAGAGTAATGGAATGCAATTTTATCCAGAAGCCAGCCAACCGGAAGCAATTGTGCATCCCGGGCTTTATGAACGTAGAGAAGGATATCTCAACTTAACCTCATTAAAAGGGAATGGATTTTGTATGCGTGTAAATGAAATACCACGAGAATTGCCACCACCAGATTTAGTATTAGGGGATATCGAGGTTTAGTGAGCAGGAGCGATTTTATTTCCCTGTGTGGAATTTTTGTAAATATGGATGTAAGAGGATATTTTTTATAGCAATTTCCAATTGGTCACCGAGGACAATTATATCGGCAAACTTTTTGGATGGTTCGATAAATTGTTTATACATTGGTCGAACAGTGCTTAAATACTGCTTTATGATATGGTTAATTTTCCTACCTCGCTCTGATATATCTCGCTGTATCCTTCGGATAATCCGCAAATCATCATCTAAATCTACAAATATTTTTAGACTTGATATATCCCGAAGTTGTTCAAATGTCAAGGCATGGAGTCCCTCTAAAATTACTATATCCTTCGGTTCGATTATTATAGATTCATGACAGCGTGTATGTGTGGCGAAGTCATAAACAGGAGTTTCAATAGGGATGTGATGCTGAAGTTGAGATAGGTGATACATCAAGAGTTCAATTTCAATTGCGTCTGGATGGTCAAAGTTGGTTTTCAATCTTTCCCTCATGGGTATATGTGATAAATCTTTGTAATAATTATCGATAGGTATTACTACCGCATGAGGTGATAGCTCTGTCTGCAAACGGGATGCAATGGTAGTTTTCCCAGAGGCAGAACCTCCACCGATAAGAACGATAAAGGAGTTCATGTAAGCCATTCTTTGAAATCTTTCCCAAATAGAATATACAAGAATGCTGGCACACCTATTAGTGTGGTAATAATCCCGACAGGAACGCCTGTAGAAAATATTTTTCGTGATAGAATGTCGCACAATAAAAGAAATATTCCACCAAAAAGAGCACTATAGGGTATAACACGTCGATGAGATGAGCCGACGAAATAGCGAGTAATATGTGGAATAATGAGTCCTACAAAGCCGATAGGACCCACTTCTGCTACAATGACCGCTGTCATGATAGAAACTATGAGAAATATGTAGGTTTGTAATTTTACAATGTTTATTCCTCTGGATTGTGCAATTTCTATGTCAAAAGTATATTGATCCAACGCTTCACTGAAACGCCATAAGAAAAAGAACGATGGTAAGGAGACTATTGAAAGAATAACGACCGCCCTGTAACCTAATACCTGTGTTGAACCGAACCACCAACGTTCCATAAACACCAATTTGTCTGGGGTTGCAACATACCGAAGTATAGAGATGAATGCATTGGCTAACATTCCTAACGTGATGCCTGACAAAAGCAGGACTGTAGCAGAGATTTTTGGTTTTATCTTAATCAGAGTAAGGATTAACACTATTTCACCAACTGCAAATAAAAAAGCGAAAATATGGGAAACGGGAAAGGTTATTTTAAGCGAAATTGATAGGAGTGAGGTAATGCTTGCATGTCCTAAATAGGCAAGGTATGCCCCGAGGGAAGCAAAACTTGCGGTTCCTAAGGTATAAGGTGTAGCAAGAGGATTTCGTAATAACGATTGGAAAGCGACCCCTCCTAATGATAGCCCCATACCCACGAGGATAGAAACAAGTGTCCTTGGTAATCGGTGATAAATTAATATTTGAAAGATTAATGGGTGTTGCTGAGTCTCCGAATTTTTTATTACCTCCCACACAAAAGATGGGTTTATTGATTCGAAACCTGTAAATATACTTATTGGAATAAGGATAGTAAGTGCGGTGATAGCGAGAAATAATATATGTACATGTTTATGGTTCATGGGGTATCTTTGGTTCAACCTCAATAAGAAGGGTTTGTGTAAATGGATGTTTTCCTACCCAGAAACGTGCACCATAGGCACGGTATAAATTTTCTTTTGTCAATGTTTGTTCTGCATTACCCTGAGAAACAAGGTGATGGTCTGATGATAGGAGAATAAATTCATCCGCAAAACGGGTGATGGTATTAATTTCATGGGTTGCAATAATTACCGCATAACCTATTTTCGATAAATGTTTGAGATGCTGTAATGTTTCTATCTGATGTGGAGCATCTAAACCAGATAATGGCTCATCCAATAATAGAATTTGTGGTTCTTGTGCGAGAATACTTGCTATGAGCGTTCTTTTACATTCACCACCAGAGAGTTCTGAAAAGGAGCGATTTTTCAATGCACTTAAATTCATTAATTCCATGCATTCATTAATTACGTTGTAATCGTTTTGTGACAATCCTGCGAGGGTTGGTTTTCTTGGGAATCTCCCCATAGTAACAATTTCAAGGACAGATAAGGGGAAAATAGGATAAATATTTTGAGGCAGAAATGCAATTATTTTTGCCCGTTCTCGAAGCGGGAATTCATTCAATGGTTTTTGATGTAATAATACTTTCCCAATATCGGGCTTTATAATTCCTGCGAGTAAGCGGAGTAAGGTACTTTTTCCTGAGCCGTTAGGTCCTATTAGAGCCGTGAGTGTTTCTGGTGAGATTGTTAATGACAAATTATCAAACAAAGGCTCACTGTTTGTGTGTCGGAACGATAGATTATCTACAATTAAAATTGGGTTCATAACCCTAATTTTACGTCGGGATGAAGTGAAGTCGCAATTTTTTCTGCGACTTTATAAATACGAGGTCCTGGTCTCATTCCGTATGATTCGAGGATGAAGAAAATACGGCTTTTACTTACAGCAGGGACTGTTTCTAATGCTTTCCAATCTAAAAATAAAGCGTCTAATTGTCGTTGAGTTAAATTTTCACCGCATCTAAATTCAACGATTGCTTCTGGTGCTTTTGCAATAATTTGTTCGGCAGAAACTTCGAAGTAAGGTTGTTCCGCATCTTCAAAAACATTAATTCCACCCGCTATTTTTAATATCTCTGATAGAAATGATTTTCCGCCTGCTACCTGAACAGAAGATAAATCGCGAAGTTCTCGACCGACAACAAGTAGTGTAGGTAATGGTTCTAAACCAGAGGTAAGGTTTTGTATTTTTTGGATATTTCCTTTCATTTCTTCTAATAGTACTTTTGCCTGACGGGTATGATGTGTTATTTCTCCAATTTTTATTATCCCTTCATAAATTTGAGGAAATGTATCCATCGGAACCGTATAATATTGAATTTCTGAATGTTCTGCGAATTCCCGCAATTGGGGAATTTCACCAGAGGTAATAATAATAGAAGGTCTTAACGTTGTGATTTTTTCTAAGTTTGGCGATAGATAACTTCCAATTTTGGGTATATTTGCTGTTTCGGGTGGATAATCATCAAAATCGCCAATCCCTTTTAGGAGTGTGTTTGCACCAATGGCAAAGATGATTTCGGTAATGTTGGGACCAATAACAACGATACCAGATTTTTCACTGGTTTGTTTGCACCCTAAGTTAAAAATCGAGATGAAAAATAGAATGACAAAAATATATGGGAAAAGTTTATCAAAAAACTTTTGTTCTCTAATAAAAAGTGTTGTTCGAAGAAACATAATACAACCTTCTTTAGTTATGTATATGTTTTTTGCAGCCGTGAAAAACATACTACAAAATGTATTATAATTTATTAACTTTACTGAACGCATATATTGTACTTCTCTCCTTATGTACATTTATTGAACATGAGGTTGTGAATAGAGCAATATCAATGTTGACTAACAGAAAGGGATACGTGAACGAATGGAGTTTTTGAAATCTCAGGATTGGTATCCAGTAAGTTTTTTATGGAATAGAAGAGCATGGGAGGATTGGGACCCACAACAGATATTTAAGGAGATGGAACAAACTCTTTCAGAAAAAGAGCGTAAGTCTTTATGGATTCGCTCTCTGGTAGAGAAGGTAAATCAGTTAAATTCTCACCGTGTAGATTTTTCATATTGGTCGCAAGGTGAATTGCGAGCTCTGGAAATTATAACAGAGGTGTTTCGCTACATCATTCATTATTATGGAATGAGAGTTAAATCGGCACCATTCTTAGAATTGGGTGACCTTATACAGGAAGAATATTCTGAAAAAATATTTGATGTATTAACAAAGTGGCTAAATGAATTTCCGCCAGAAGATTATTTTCGAAAGAAATGTCAACATGATGTATTTTTTTCAAGAGAACCTCGTGGCGATTCCGCTTTGGAGCATCTTTTACAAGAAGTTCTATTGGGATGGATAACAAATCAAAATCCTGCAGGCAAAAAGTATAACGTTTTATTTTCTGATGATTTATTAAAGGAACAGGAACCTTACTATCCAAAATTGATTGACAAAGCGGAAACTATTTTAACCACATGGCCTCCTCTTCCAGAAACAAGACGAAATTTATGGGATACACTATGGGAACCGATTCGTGCGTGTCCGCATTCTTTAGAAGAACAACTGAATTATATCCGCAAGAATTGGAGTTTTTTCTTACCTGCTTCACTATTGATAGATATAGATATTATTTGGGGTATTATTCAGGAGGAAAGGCAGTGGCGAGGTTTTGGGAAAGGACCTTCAGATGTCCTTGATTTTAATTTGTTGAAACGTTTAGGTTATGAGGAGTATGAGGCATTTTCGCCGGATCGCGACTGGATGCCAAATCTCGTTTTGATTGCGAAGTCAACTTATGTTTGGTTGTCTCAACTATCGAGGAAGTATCAACGGACTATTAAACATTTAGATGATATTCCAGATGAAGAATTAGACCAATTAGCGGAATGGGGATTTTCTGGGCTATGGCTTATTGGTGTATGGGAACGTTCGGAGGCGTCAAAGAAGATAAAAAGGATGACAGGAAATCCAGAAGCATTAGCGTCGGCATATTCATTGTATGATTATGAAATTGCAGAGGACCTCGGAGGGGAACAGGCATTAAGACGACTGCAAGAGCGTGCATTTCAGAGAGGCATCCGTTTAGCAAGTGATATGGTTCCTAATCATTTTGGTCTCTATTCGCGGTGGATTATTGAACATCCAGATTGGTTTATACAATTGCCATATCCTCCATTTCCATCGTATCGCTTTACTGGACCAAATTTGTCTCTGCACCCAGATATTGGAATTCAAATAGAGGATGGTTACTGGGACCGTTCTGATGCGGGAGTGGTGTTTAAATGGCATAACTACAAGACGAACGAGATTCGCTATATTTATCATGGAAATGATGGGACTCACATGCCATGGAATGATACCGCACAGTTAAATTTTCTATTACCAGAAGTCCGCGAAGCTGTAAAGCAAAATATTCTTCATGTGGCTCGACTGTTCCCGATTATTAGATTTGATGCGGCGATGACTTTAACCAAAAGACATTATCAAAGATTATGGTTTCCAGCACCGGGTGAAGGAGGAGCCATTCCGTCACGTGCCGAGTTTGGAATGACTCGTGAAGAATTTGACAAACATTTTCCAAAAGAATTCTGGCGTGAAGTGGTCGACGCGATTGCTTCAGATGCTCCAGACACGCTTCTCTTGGCGGAAGCATTCTGGTTATTGGAAGGGTATTTCGTGCGGACCTTAGGTATGCACAGGGTCTATAATAGTGCTTTCATGAACATGCTTAAGATGGAGGATAATGCAAAGTATCGGCAAACCATTAAAAATGTTTTGGAATTCAGTCCTGCAGTGCTTCAACGTTTTGTTAACTTTATGAATAATCCAGATGAAGAAACTGCAGTGGCTCAGTTCGGCAAAGAGGATAAATATTTTGGCGTTACAATGATGATGGTAACTCTCCCCGGCTTGCCGATGTTCGGGCATGGTCAAATTGAAGGGTTTGCCGAGAAATATGGAATGGAATATCCGCGTGATTATTGGAATGAAATCCCTGATGAGCAATTGATAAAGAGACATGAACGTGAAATTTTTCCATTAATGAAGAAACGATACATTTTTAGCGGGGCACGACATTTTGCGTTTTATGATTTTATTACACCTGAAGGTTGGGTTGATGAGAATGTTTTTGCATATTCGAATCGTTCAGGATTGGAACGGGCTTTAATTCTATATAACAATGCTTATCAAACAACAAGAGGTAGAATTTATCGGTCAACATCGATTAATATTGGCACTGCTGATAATCCTCAGTTTA
>JAIWNQ010000256.1 GCA_020216745.1 Candidatus Hydrogenedens sp. | reverse complement strand
TAACGAAAACCATCGGAGAGGCTCTGAACTTAAAATCTGACCCGGGAATTTACTACATCTTTCGTGACCATCGAAATGAATTAGACTATATTTATTCTAGTGAACATTTATGCAATGAAGGTATGTATATAGAGCTTAGAGGATATGAATATGTTGCTTTTATGGAATGGTGTGAAGTATATGACCGCGATGGGGTCTGGGGTAAGGTAGCGGAATTATTGGCTGGAAAAGGAATTCGCGATATTGAAAGCTTATATCACGAGTTTGTGTTCTCGGATGTGATTGAGCCTCTTCAAACATTAGTACGTTCTGTACTGAAAGACAAGATTACAGACGATAAAAAAGTATATAAAGCACTGGAAATCTTCTTGAACTCTGTAGCAAAACGGGTTCAATACCCTTTCCCTGTAAAACCATGGGTTGATGCAATTATTAAAGATTGTATTAATATCCATGAAAGGTATATTGAATTTTGTAAGATTGAGGATGAACCGGAGATTCAGTCTTATTTAGGGACACGCCTCGCATTTCCTAATGTGGAGGGTGAAAAAATATCACGTATATTCGCGATATGGAATTTACTTCGGAAGATAGGTGGTTTCTCTTTAATGCTTATGGGACCTCCTGAACATGATTCAAAAGAAATATCAGCCATTACCGCACAATGGCTCAAAGAATGGCACATGACCCAAGCAATTGCTCGAGGTTTTATGTCATCAGGTTTAGATAATGACACTGCACAAATCGAAGCTTCTCTTATCCGTATTTGTATTGAACATGCAGAGCGACTTGTTGAACTCCAAAAGGGACCGTGGGCACCGCATTTATATCCTATCTTCTCTGACATGGAGGTACAAAAGGTTTTGGGGGTTCATGAATATGGTGGAAGAACATGGTTAATTAAAGAGAGATTTGATGAGTTATTGTTTTTGTTCTTTACAACTCTATGGTTGTCACGGTATCCATGGACAGAAAGGGATAGAAGAGAACTCCGCTCTTGCCTTGCTGATATTCACGAATTAATTCTCTCTTCTTCTGAGACTGAATACGATTATAATTGGCTTTTCGAAGCACTAAAATAATTTTTTAGTTCTTTGTCTTTATTTCGGCGGTATCCCAAATTTGTAGGTCGTCAAAACAACCAGTATCATCAAAGGAACCTAAACCAATTCTACCTTTTAGAAAGGTTTTATCTTCTGCAATCATAATCGGCTTTGTCATGTCGTCATAATAAACTTCTATTTTGCCTGATTTAGTATCTCGAACAATTTTTATTTGATGAAAGTCGGTACCCCAATCGACACCGTTTGTCCGCTCTTTAGCAATCGATACACGAGGTTCATTATTAACGAGGAAAACGGAGTGAGCATGAGGGTCTGCTTTCGTCGCTATGTGAACATAATAAAAATGTTTTGGGTCTTGGTAACCAAAAAAGAAACATAGGTCACGATGTCCGTATTCTTTACCAGTTTGTTTTGCCTTAACTGTCAAGGTAAAGTCTTCTAATTCCATATCCTTTAATAACGCGATGCTTTTGGGTGAGCGAACCGCGGGTTCGTAATTGCTTGATGAATTTAAACATAAAAGAGAATTGCCTTTATCATCTTTGGAAATAGCCCATGCTTTTGAGTCGGTCATTTCCCATCGGTCTTGACCTTTCTCAAAATCTTCAATGAAGATAGGTTTTTTGGTATCTTCTGCTTGGAGAATAGACATTATTAAAAAACATAATAAAAATAAAGTTGATACGGTTTGTATATAATTGTTTTTTGAAAAGTAATTGAACATAGAAAACTCCTTTCTCTTTTTATTTCATAGATTATAATTAAAATTCATAATCAAATACCATAATTATTGTACTACTATTTTATGTTTTTTAAGAATCAAAAAAAATTTAGACCAAGCTACAAACCGAGTGTAATAGTAAAAAGGTTTCTTTCAAAAACTATTTTATTTTGAACATTCATGAGTTTTTTGTACCTTATAATTAAAAAGAACAATTTACCTAAATCATTGCAAGTAAAGGAAAACTAAACAGTTTAAATATGCGGGATTTGTAAGTGTAAAATACTTGATTTTTTATATATTATAATAATATAATAAATTCTATAAAATATCTCCTTCTTCTTGTGATGGAGAAGGAGAGCGTTATTAATCTTAATTTTAAAGAAAGGAAGTCGAAGGATGCGAAAGAAAGGCTTTACACTCATTGAACTACTCGTCGTTATTGCCATCATAGGAATTTTAGCGGCAATATTATTGCCAGCACTTGCACGAGCACGTGAGGCGGCACGTCGTTCCAGTTGCCAGAATAATTTAAAGCAGTGGGGACTCATATACAAGATGTATGCCAATGAATCCTCAGGTGGAAAATATCCACCGATTCAGATTGAGGTGGCACAAAGTGATGCGGATGGCTCATGGAAATCTTATATTGCAGCGGGACCTCGGGTGAAGTCAATATATCCTGAATATTTGACAGACCCAGCAATTATTATCTGTCCTTCAGATGCACAAGAGACCATCAATTCATTAAAAGGGAGAAGTTATCCGAGTTTAGGAATAACAGAGCAAGATTTTAATCTTGGTTATTATCTGAGTTGGGATGATGGTGTATCTGGAATAGATTCGAGTTATGCTTATTTCGGTTGGGTATTTGATAGATTGGGTGATAATCCAGACCAATTAACAACAGTTGGTTCAATTCCCAGTTTGCAGTTGATTATGCAAGTTTTAAGTGCTAATGCTCCGAACTTAAATTCATCGACAATTGTTCCAAAACAACTTCCTTATGCTATTTTACAATTGATTTCAGCCCCAGGTGTCGTTTCATCATTAACAAGTCCACCGGGCACGGACCCTGGAGCGGTATTTCGTGCTGTTGACAGTGATGTTACAGGGGGCTATCTTGTAGGAGAAGGTAACGGTGGTGGAAATACACTCTATCGTCTGCGTGAAGGTATTGAACGATTTTTAATTACAGATATAAATAATCCATCAGCATCTTCAAAAGCTCAAAGTGAAATTTTTATTATGTTAGACCAATTAGGAACTTCCGGAACAGCTGTATTTTTCAATCATATTCCAGGTGGTTGTAATGTTCTCTACTTAGATGGTCATTGTGAATTTATTCGTTATCCGACAAAACCACCAGTAAACGAAGCGGTTGCGAATATCATGTCTCTATTTGTTGTTATATAAAACATAATTTTTTGTGTCGTAGCAATTTGATTTTTGGATTTTTATTCTGATAATATTAGCAATTAGTCAAGTGATTTGTTTTATAGATAATGAAATATTACTTGACTTGATAAAGTAAAATGTGTTGTAATAAAAAAGTTGAAGCCGTGAAGGATACGGCACAACAAAGAAAGTTTAACCGTAATCTAAACCCAACATAAGGAGGGAAAGTATGAAAAAGTTTATTGCTTTCACAATGATTAGTATGCTTGTATTATTTGCAGTTCCAGCTAAAGCTGCAAAGGTATGGGATGACATGTCCTGGTGGGGAAACACGGGAGCGAAACCGGAACCCGTAGCAGATTCTCAAGGCCGTTCAGGATATTGGTGGTGGCCCAAGGAGCCAGCATCAAATAATAATGATTCTGAATTATGGGGCAATCGCGGAATTGTCTACAGCCAATGGCAGAAACCTGCTCCGCCTGCTCCGCCCGCTCCAACTCCTCCTCCGCCAGCACCTCCTGTACAGAAGAGAACTGCACCTGTCTTTAATCATGTTTTGTTTGACTTTGATAAAGCCATTTTGAAACCAGAAGGCAAGGCAGTCGTTGATGAAGTGATTGCTTATATGAAGAAATATCCGACCGATAAAGTGACCATTGAAGGTCATTGCTGTAACATCGGTACGGATGAATATAACATGGGCTTAGGTCAACGTCGTGCTGATGCTGTAAAGAAATATATGGTTGAGAATGGCATTGATGCGTCTCGCATAACAACCATTAGTTATGGTGAGAGCAGACCCGCAGTTCCAAATGATACACCGGCGAATCGCAAGCTAAATCGTCGTGCTGTATTTGTAATAACAATTGGGAATTAAAACCAGGACATAGATAAAACGGTAAGCTTTCAAAGTTGTGCCTGAAAAAAATAGATAGGCACGCCTTATCAAAGGCGTGCCTACTTTTTATAACTTATAAATTTATCAATCTCTCTTCCGTATTTATTTTACTTTGGACTTTTGAATGTGTAGTGTAATTTATAAAAATATTTTCTGCTCGCTGTTGGCTTAAAAGAAAAGAACCAAATTTGTTATCACATAAAAACCTTTATTAATTTTAACTTCCGCAGTTATTTGTATCATTCAGTATTGGAAGATACATGTAGAAAAAAATAAAAGTCAATTGGGGCTTATGCTTTATCAGTTGATTGGTTATTAAATATAAAACCAGTTAATAAATTCAGTAAGTTGGTTTATTTAGGTAGGATAAATTAAAAACAGAAATCTAATTAGAGCAGTATAATGCCAACCAAAATTTATTAATGGGAAATGTTTTTATTTTATCAGGGAGATTTAGTAGCCTCAATGTTTTTTCATGCTTTCGTGGGAGTAGAATAATCTTTTTTGCTGATGATGGTTCGGATAAAAATATATCAATATCTTTTGCTATTTCTGTATATGGTATTTCTTTAACATTCTCTTCCAACAATTTAATTTCTGGAACTGGAATGTTTGTATAGAATTCAAAGCCATTTAAGTCTTCGGATTTAACACAGTATAATGAGACTTCTGGAAATTGGCTTAATAAAGGCTTGATATCATTTGATAATTGCTTCATATCTTTTGCGTTTGGATAATAGGCAGAGGCTCCTTTTAACGTGATAATAATCAGAGCATTGAGTATCCCAGTTATTATCAATGTTTTATGTGTTATTATGTTGTTTTTCACAGCAGTCCCAAATATTTTTCCCATCCCAGCAGTGAGTGGAATAAATACAGGCAAAATATAGAGAGAAAGCCTTGATTTGCTAAGTAGGAAGAAAATAAAAGGTAAGGAAAAACTTGTAATTAACAACATCCATTCGGTTTGTTTTATATGTTCCTGAGTCAATTTGCCATATTGTTTTTTATTCTTATACAAGATATAGAGTAGTAGAAAGAGCCATAAACCAGTCCCAAAAATAGTAGGTAAAATATATAGAGGAAAAATTTTATACCACTCTGGATTTCTATTAAACTCTCCTTCTGCTAATCTCCCAACTGTTTCATGAAATAGCCAATATTGAAACAATCCTGGATATTTCCAATTCTCCCATAGGTACCATGCAATTCCTACTATTAAAAAAAGAGCAATTCCTATAGGAGAAATAAAGAACCAAAGTTTTTCTTTGTAATTAAGCCATCTCCATAAACAGAAAGGTAAAATACCCATAAGTGGTATGAATCCCATTGGTCCCTTCGTTATACATCCTAATCCTATTCCGAGCCAGAATATATAAATATAGAATCTCTGTTTTGTTTGATATGCTTTCCAGAAAGCAAAAAATGTTAAGGCATGCCATAATACAAGAAGTGTATCGGTTGAAATTGAATTAGCTCCTGCAATAAGAAATGGTGAGACTGCATAGATAAGAGCAGTAATTTGCCCAATTGTTTCATCCCAAAGATTTTTTACAAAGAGGTAAACAAAGAGGACTGTAAAAAAGAAAGCGGGGATAAGATAAAATCGTGCTCCCCATGTGCTATTTTCACCAAAAATTGCCAATCCTGATGCTATAGCCATATACGTAAGTGGTGGTTTAGACCAATGATGTTTTCCATGAAGTATGGGTTCTAAAGGGTTTCCATTCTGATAGGTTTCACGGGCACATAAAGCATATCTTCCTTCTGTAGTTTCATAAAGACCACGACTTCCCTGAAACATACTTACGCTTACAAATGCAAGGAAGAGGGCAATATATAAAATGTTTTTAGGTATATAATTATGGTCATTTGTTGAAATGTTAGACATGTTAATTCCCTTTAGGATAACTATCCGATAGTTTTTAATAGTTACGAAAGTATATGTATATAAAACGTAGAAAGTATTGTCTTTATTTTACTAAAAGAAGATGAAGAGAAGATATTTTATTCCATAGAGATTTTTGATTTGAAATTAAGATGTTTTTATTACGTATTTGTTTTGGTACTCAATAGTTTATTAGTCCAGGTAGCCTAAGGCTTTTAACTTTTGTATCATATCAGGCGATAGGGAAGTTGTGTTTCCAGTGTTATAATATTTTTCCTGTTCCTCATTTGAGATATATGACATCAGTTTCTGTACAGTATTGGGGTAATCGGCTGATATGTCCAAATTTTCATTAGGGTCATTGCTAATATTAAACAGTTTAACAGTATTCTTGTTCTTGTCAAGTATAAGTTTCCATGGATAATCAACAACGGCTTCCAGATTCAGATCCATATCAGACCATGGTCCCCAAGTCACAATTTTTGAAATAACATCATCATTTTGTTTTATCAGGTCATATCCTTCAAATTGAGGAGGAATAGGAAGTCCTATCAGGGATACAA
Source organism: Candidatus Hydrogenedens sp. (assembly GCA_020216745.1). Classification (GTDB taxonomy): domain Bacteria; phylum Hydrogenedentota; class Hydrogenedentia; order Hydrogenedentales; family Hydrogenedentaceae; genus Hydrogenedens. Next base: position 3,468 of record JAIWNQ010000256.1, on the reverse strand, counting down.
TAGTTTTCGCTAATCCTGCAGTTGAGATATTTTTATCCACTCTTTTTGGAAGTATACCTTTACCGTAGATAATTACAGGAACTCTTATTTGTTCTTCATAAACCGTGGTACCATGACCCACACCTTTATGCTCCCAGAATTCTTCGCCATGGTCTGAGATAATGAAAAAAATTGTGTTTGGAAATTTATGGCTGATGAATTGAACTAATTTTTCTATCTCTGCATCAGTAAATCTTATTTCTGCGTGGTATCTCCGTTTAATTTCATTTTGTGCTGAAGTAGACAACTCAAATGGTGGGGGCTCTTCTCGCTTACCAATAAGATAATATATTAAATTTGTTGCATACTCAAAAAATGGGTCTGGTTCTAATCGACTTTTTTCTTCATCCGTTATATTTGCTGTTGTCTTGAAGTACTGAAGGAAAGAGTCTGGGGGAGTATATGGCATGTGAGGATCCATATAGTGGGCATATAGAAAAAAAGGCTGTCTTGGATTTCTCATAAATTCCAATGATTTTGTGGTTACAGTTGAGGCAATTCCTCCATTATCAAAATAAAAATGTGATTTTTTAAATCCTTGTGCAAATCCAAGTAACGGTGCCAGATTGGCGTTTGTTTGCACCGCATAAGTTTCATACCCATGTTGTGCAAGATATTCAGGCAGAGTTAAAATTGCATCACTAAGAATATCGCTCGTAGGAGCATTCGGGTCCTCTTTCATAACGCTGTAGCGGACACCGTGTTTTTCTGGGGGTAAGCCTGTTAAAAAAGTAGCAAGGGTCGGTTTTGTCCAACTACAAGGAGTAATAGCATTAGGTATATATATAGATTTCTTTGTAAGGTTTGATAGAAATGGTGTAATAGGGTTAGGATTTAGTTCAGGATTGATACAATCAGCCCTTACTGTGTCAATAAGAATAAAGACAACATTAGGAGGTGCTAATATTTTTTTCTGGATATAGTAGCCTGCAAAGATGAAAACAAAGGCTAAGAAAAGTAAACCAATAATAAGAATTTTTTGGGTTTTATTCATTTTGTTATATACTTAGATTAACTTTCAGTTTCTATTTCGAGGTCGTAAACAAATGAATGTTCTCCTTGTAATGGGCATTGAACCAGCCATTCCCCTTTAGGAGACATAATTCCAGAAGCAGAATTGATTACGCCGAATTGAGAACCCGCATTTACAGTTACAATATAGCATTTGCTTTCACGGGCTCGTAATCGGAGGTTAATATCATAGTATGGAAGGTAAGTCTGGTCTATACCAGTATTTGCAAGATGAAAAATTATCTGTGCTCCTCGTTTGCCTAACTGGTAAGATAATCTCGGGTCATGATATGGACCGAATCCAGGTGCGACCCAGAAATCATTGCCAAGCAAACAACCAAAGGTAATTCCTTTGTACTTAAAAATTCTTAGTTCTTCTCCAGGGCGACACCAACGACGGTCTTCTTCCGTAGGGACTAATTTCTCCTGTGTCCCTAATAATTTCCCTTCATCAGTGTAAATCCGTGCTTGAATATAAGTTTGTTCATTCATTCTTACACCAGTGCCAATAATGGCAGTAATATATGATTTTTTACAAGCAGACGCTATTTGTTTCCATGCTTCGGGTGTTCTAACATCACTAAAATTGTTGTTATAACCTGTAAGACTCATTTCAGGAAATACGATAATGTCACAATCTCCTTTTTGGATGTAATCTAATATTTTGGGAAGATTATCTTTTTTTGAATTCCCGACTATCATCTGGACACCTCGAATACGTAATACTGCCATAAAACTTTCCTTCTCTTATTTTTCTTAACTTAACGATATTATGTCAAAAAAAGATTGCTATTTTAAATTTGAGTTAGGTCATCCATATCGTTTCATTTTGAGTTTTAAAATAAAGGTTAATTTTATACTAAGTTATTATTATTAATCTCAGTTTTATTTTTAAAATAATAATAATAATAAATGAAAAATTTGACTTCCTTGTTATAAAAAAGTTAATATATAGAGTTATGAGTCTGAGATTTTAAAAATGTTCTCTTTTTTTATAAAATAGTGTATAATATTTAATAGAGTTGAAATAGGATCGTTGTATCGAAGGTTTAGTTAATACTAATGATATTAGTGGAGATAAAAAGTTAATATCATTGATAATTGATAGAAAGACATTGGGCAGGAAATGAAAGTGGCAAATATTCAATATGATAGTGAAAATAAGGACCCAATAGAAATAATTGAGTTAGAAATTGCTGATTGGGATAAATATCACCGTGAAATTTTTGCCCGTTTTTCTACAATAATAGAAAGAATAACGGAAAGACTTCCACGGTTTCGGCATTCTTTGAAGAATCGTAAGAGTTTGAATGCATATTTTCAGCGGGTTAAGAACCTTCTGGATAAAGCGAACTCCCTCGAGGAGCGTAAAAATCTATCTAAAAAAGCACAGGGGCAAATTCGAGAAATTCGTTCTGCTTTAGCTCATTGTTATACAGCAATTGTTGCCTTTGAGAATGCATTCAATACAACGCTGGCATTATTAGAACGGATACCAGAAGATACAATATCCGTTTCTTCTGATATTTCTACGATTATTAAATCAAAAACACAGGAAGAGGAGCTTTTAAAAGAATTACAAATGGTTCAAGGGATGGGCCCTGCATCTCCCAAATCAGAGATTAAAAGTGAATTTGTGAGTGTAATGAAAGAGGAGGAGATAGAAGAAACAGAGGAAAAAGTGAAAATTGGTGATTTATTGGTTAGAGAGGGGATAATATCACGGGAGCAGTTACATAAAGCACTTGTTTACCAGAGGCAAGGGAGTCATAAGAGAGAACATTTAGGTTCTATTTTAGTGAGGCTTGGGTATGTGGATGAGGATACAATTTCTAAAGTATTAGCAAAACAGAGTGGTTATCCGTATATAGAGGATTTGAGGAACGAGATTGTCCATCACATGGCATTGAGTATTATTCCAGAACGTTTAGCACGTCAACATGAATGTATGCCTTTGCAAATACGTGGAAATACACTTCGTGTAGCAATATCAAATCCATATAATCTCTTGGCGATCGAAGACTTGAAATTAGTATCAAATTGCGCTCTTGATATTGTTGTATCATCGAGAAAACAAATATTCTCTATGATTCATTACTGGTATAACATCAAAGTTTAGGGGTTATTACTTCCTAATTAGTCGTGGTGGATTTGATTATCAAGAATAAGTCGTGTTCGTGCACTTAGAATACGATAATCCCCTATATGAAAGTCAGAAACAGATTCAATAATAACGTCACGGTTAAATTCTTTTTGTATACTTTCCAAGATAGACATGTTTTCTTCACGAAGTCGTTTAGCAATATGGGGGTGCGTCTGTAAGATAACTTTCTTTTCTTTATTCACTACAAATAAACTTTTAAGTCGCCGAAGGATATCTAATAACATCGTTGTTACTGATTTTATATGTCCTCTTCC
>JAIWNQ010000255.1 GCA_020216745.1 Candidatus Hydrogenedens sp. | reverse complement strand
ATAGCAATATGGACACGGCTGTGTTAATATTTTTATAACATTCTGTTTCAACCTTTGGCGGGTCATCTCAATCATTCCCAACTCACTGATTTCAGATATTGTGATTTTTGCCCTATCTCTTTTTAGCAGTTCTGTAAAATGATTTAATAATTTTTTGCGGTTTTGCTCGTAGAGCATATCAATGAAATCAATGACAATAATACCATTTAAGTCACGTAAACGGACTTGACGGGCTATTTCTTCTGCCGCTTCCAAGTTGGTTTGTAAGATAGTTTCTTCTAATTCTTTTTTCCCTGTAAAACTCCCCGTATTGACGTCAATTGCTACTAACGCCTCTGTCAAATCGATAGTGATATATCCACCTGACTTAAGTTGAACGTTTCTTTGAAGGATTTTCTCAATTTCCTTTTCAATATTCATCTTTTCGAAAAGAGGTGTTTTAAGTTTATATAACCGAACCCTTTTCTTAAGTTGTGGTTCGAGGATATCGAGGAAATTTATAATTTTTTCATATTGCGGTTGATTATCTATTGTTAATCGATGCACATCTTTCGTAAATCGGTCTCGGACAACACGTAAAATAGGATTCAGGTCTTCACGGAGGATGCCAGGTCCTTTTTGTCTGTGGAACTTTTCCTGGACTTCCCTCCAAACTCTTAGTAAATATCCAACGTCATTTTCTAAGTCTTCACGAGACCTATTTTCAGCAGCAGTTCTGAGGACAATACCCATCCCAGGTGGTTTTATTTGTGGAATAATTTTCCGTAATCGTTCTCTTTCTTTCTCAGATTCTATTTTTCGTGATATACCGCTGGATTGGATAGTTGGGAATAGGATAATATATCTCCCAGGGATAGTAATAAACGTTGTAAGTCTTGCTCCTTTGTTCCCTATCTGGTCTTTTACGACTTGCACCATTATTTGTTGGTTTGTATGAATTATATCTTGTATTCTGGGAGGACCCTTTTCTGTTTTACGGTGTAGGGGGCGTGGAACCATTCCCTCATCAACAATAATATCCTCAAAATCTACCAGAATATCCGATACATATAAGAAACCGTTCTTCCCAATACCAATATCTATAAATGCTGCTTGCATCCCAGGAATGATAGAATCAACCCTGCCTTTATAAATATTACCGACCAGTGACGGAGCTTCTGCTCGTTCTATCATAAGTTCCACTAATTTCTGGTTCTCTAAGAGGGCGATGCGTGTTTCTAAAGGCTCTACATTGATAACTAATTCTTTCATAGCAATTATCCCGCAAATAGAAATGATTTTTCTCTGGGAACACTATATATTAATCCAACCCCGACAATACAAGTTAAATAAAAGGAACGACCGTAACTTAAAAATGGGAGTGGTAACCCTGTAACAGGCAGTACCCCCATTGTGATTGCGATGTTAACAAATATGTGAAATAGAAATATAGTAGCAACTCCAGTAACAAGTAATTTCCCTTTTAACTCATTTGCATAAAATGCTAATTGCACAAAACGGAGTAGAAGTAAGCCATAAAGGATAATAAGTAATGAAGATTTATAGAAGCCATGCTCTTCCGCAAATAGAGAAAAAATGAAGTCAGTGTGATGTTCAGGAAGATATTTTAGTCGGGTTTGGGTTCCTTGTCGAAAGCCTTTTCCGTAGATACCACCACTACCAATGGTAATTCTACTTTGATAGGTTTGCCAGCCACTACCTCTAATATCTGCCTCTGGATGAAAGAAGGTATAAATTCGGGTAAGTTGGTGTGGTTTCAAAGGTAGATATTTAGGATGTTCACCTGCTTGTATTTGTTCGATTGTAAGGCTATTAACTTCTAAAAATAAGAAGAGTATTACTACTAACCCTGCGATAACCGTAGCGAGCCAATGCCACAGCCGACAACCAGCCACCCACAGCATTATCATAGTGATAGGGACAAGAGACATGGCAGTTCCTAAATTAGGTTGTAGAAGAATGAGAAAGATGGGGATGCCTGAAATTATAAAAGTTAAGATATACCAGTGCAGTTTTTTAATACGTTCTCCAAGTTTTCCGAAGTACCATGTAAGTGTTAGCACGATAATAATCTTATTAATTTCAGAAGGTTGGAACCTAAATGAGCCAATAGGTATCCATCGTTCGCTCCCTTTTGCTTGCACACCAAAGAATAGCACAGATAAAAGGAGCAAAATGGAAAGAATATATAAAATGGGCGATAAGGCTATAATGATGTGGAAATCAAAAATTAAAATGAAAAGCAGGATAGGAATGGTTATAAAAAATATCATCACATGGTTTCTAAAGTTTGTATAGTCCTCACTTTGACATGCACTATACATATTTATCCAGCCAATAACAACCAACGCAAATATGAGTAGAAATGATATGACATCAAACTTTTTCAGTCTACGCCAATCAATGATTCGAATACTACTGTCCTCAATGTCAAAATCTATTTGTTGTGTTGGGGTTAAATATTTTTCTAAGGTACTCAATTTTGCTGGTCTCCCGTTTCTTCTCTTGCTATAAGTTGTGGTTCCTGCTTTTTAGCATCTCTTGTATAGAAAAATTCGATAACCTGTTTTGCCACAGGAGCAGCTGCAGAAGCACCATGATGCCCATGTTCAATCAACACACACAAAGCTATTTTAGGTTCTTTATTCAATACGCCAGCAATAAACCATGCATGGTCTCTCATTTCCCATGGTATTTCTTCTTCACTTTTATATTTTTTATGATGCTCTAAAGACATAATTTGTGCACTACCAGTTTTCCCGATAACAGTAATTCCTTCTACTTTTGCAGATTTCCCTGTACCAGCCCTGTGTGTCCCCGAAGGTTCAACACATAATTTCATACCTTCAATAACAGATTCCAATGCTTTTTTTGAAAAAATTTGTTCTTGTGCATCAGGAATTTGAAAATCTTTATTTAAATGTGGGTAAACGCGATGTCCTCCATTAATAATGGTAGCCATAAGGACTGCATTTTGTAATGGTGTTGTAGCACAACTTCCCTGTCCAATACTTAAATTTACTGTATCGCCAGGGTACCATTTCTGTTCCCATATCGGTTTATGAGCATTTACTTTAGCTTTCCATTCACGGCTGGGGATTAACCCAGTTACTTCATTTGGCAAATCAATGCCTGTTTGAACTCCGAGACCTACCTTATGGGCATATTCGGAAATTGTATCTACACCTAATTTTAATCCAACGTTATAAAAGAACACATCGCAGGAATAAGCCAATGCTTCTACCACATTCACGGAGCCATGACCATATTTATTCCAACATTTCCATTCCCTACCAGTGCCACCAATTCTAAAAGAGCCTGGACAAAAAAAAGTTGTGGTTGGAGTAATTACTCCTTTTTCGAGTGCAGTAGCAGCAAGGAAGACTTTGAATACAGAGCCAGGTGGATATTGTTCGCTAATGGCTCTATTAGTCATTCGGTTGGGGTCTTTAGATTCTAACAATTCAATTCGTTCTGCGTCCTTTCCTTTTGTTACAAACACATTTGGGTCATATCCTGGACTACTCGCTATTGCTAAGACCGCACCTGTATCGGCATTAAGAACCACAATAGAGCCCTGTTGATTTGCAAGAATTTGTTCACAAAACTTTTGTAGTTCAATATCGAGAGTCAAGACAAGGTCTTTCCCTGAAATAGATTTCTGACGCAATTCTGTTTCCTCATATAATAAGTGTCCACGACTATCTTTCCGAGCTAAAACTAAATTTCCGTATCGGTCTGTTCTTAGTTGTGGTCTACCTGACGCATATTTTGTTACAGTCATATACCCATCTTTTCCATGGAGCCAACGTTCATAATACCGTTCCAAACCACTTCTTCCTATAACATCGCCAGGGAAATATTCACCCTCTAAGATATCTAATTCATCTTTATTAATTTCATTTAGATACCCCATAATTTGTCCAGCAACGGAGCCCATCGGATATCTTCTTTGTGGCTGTAATGTTAAGTATACCCCTGGTAATCTAAAACTATTTTCTTCAATTCGTATCCAATCAGAACGAGCAATATCCTTCTTTATTACAATCTGAGTAAAAGGCTCTGATTTGAAATTATCAATTTGCTCTAATATCCACGAAGCAGGAACATTAATAATGCTCTCCAATGTCTTCGCTACATCTTTTTGCTGGTTTACTGGGCAATCTCCTGGGACAAAGACCACATCTGTGGAGGGACGATTATCTGCCAATATAGTTCCATCCTGAGCCAGAATTTTACCCCTATCTGCTTTTAATCTCTGAGGCCAGATACGGTTATTCTCTGCCTTTTCGCGGTATAATTCCGCATCACGAACCTGAATCGTCCAAAGACGGAATATTAAAATCGCCATGCTAAATATAATGGCAATCACTACAAGCCATAATCGGACATCGTTACTTCTATATGTTAATGAGATACCACTCATTTATTTATAACCTTGAATGTTTTTATTTCCGATAAACGAAATACGTGATGTAATAACCAGAATATAATAGGTGTCATCAGGGCACTATAAAATGCAGATGGTACGGTATTGACAAAAAGGACATAAAAGAAGTTTGTATATGGGTCTTGTAAATAAGTTATGACATTAAATAACAATCCGTGGAGCAAAGCCCCCATAAATACCAATCCGGACTTAATTGCTGGATGCTCACTTAGTAGCCTGCTGGATAATTTTCCAAATATAAATCCTGTAATTACAAGGCAAAGTATATGATGCCCGAGTGAAGTGTTACTTGCGATGTCCTGATATATACCTGCCAATATCCCTGTGAACATTGCTCGTTCTTCTCCATAGAACAAAGCAAAGAAAATAACCATGATTAAACCCAAATCAGGAACAACTCCTTGAATTTGCAATACCTCAGGCCATCCTGTTTGTATAACGGACATGGTCAGAACAATTATAAACCAAATTATATAGTCAATGTACATTTTTAACTCCAAGCATTAGGGTGCCAACAATTCTTGAATAGTTGTATCTGTATTCTCTGGTATCTTTATGTCCGTATTTAATTGACTGCTCACGTGCATATTATCAATCTCTGTAATGTCAAGTGGCTCAATATTATCTATAATTATATAAACATCATCCAACCTATATGGGTCTACAATTGGTAAAATATCAGCACTCTTCCAAAGTGTTCCTGACTCATGAATAGATTGAATAGTTCCTATAGGCAACCCTGGAGGAAAGATGCTTTCAGGGCTTGTAACTATTATATCTCCAACCCGTATTTGGTCATAAATATCAATGTAATTCATGGTGCATATCTTGCGAAAATCTCCCGATGGATAAATAACGCCATCATAAGCACGTAGTCGATTTCTTTGAACCATGGCACCTATTCGACATTCACGATGATGTAAGGTAGCAACAACAGAGGAAAAAGGAGATGTATCTATAATTAATCCGACAACCCCTTCAGGAACTATGACTCCTTGATATGCACGGATACCATCATTTGTCCCACGATTTATTCGGAGGGCACCTTGGTATATTTCTAAGATATTAGCGTGAACCAATGTCAAGTTTTTCCATTCTTTTGGTAGAGCAGAGATTTTAAGTTTTTGTTGGAGCTGATAATTTTTTTCTGTCCTATCGAGTAGGGCTAACCGTAAACGCATAAGTTCTTCTTTTAAGGTTTTGTTTTCTGTCCTGAGATAATCAGGTTCAAAAACAGCTTCTACAACATAATCGAAAAAGTTAGAAACATACATCTTAGTGTTTACGATGGGATAGGTTATTAAATAAAAACCTTGTTTGAATATTCTTTTTAAAGGTTCTGTGGATGTTTCTGTGAGAAGAGATAAGATACATATAAGGCATATCACAAGGAAAATAATCGTAGAACGGTAAGGATGTGATATGTCCGATGTGTTCATGTTTATTTATTATTCCCAAAATAAATTAAGCCCAATGAAGTCCTTTTTACCCTCATCCTTTTTATGATTAAGTGCAAATTAAAGTTTCTCTTCAGGAAAGTTCTTTAACTCTTCAAGGAACTTTCCTCCGCCGAGTACAACCGCTGATAATGGGTCTTCTGCAATAGAGACATGAAGTCCCGTTTCTTTGGCAAGTAACTGGTCTAATCCACGGAGTAATGCTCCACCACCAGCAAGGACAACACCGCGGTCGACAATATCAGCCGACAATTCAGGTGGAGTTCGTTCCAATGTAAAACGAACCGCTTCTACAATTTGACTAACAGGTTCTCTAAGCGACTCACGAATTTCTTCAGAAGTAATGGTAATAATTCGTGGCAATCCTAATACCTGGTCTCTTCCTTTTACTTGCAATTCAAGTTCCTGTTTTAATGGGAAAGCAGAACCGATAGCTATTTTTATCTCTTCCGCTGTGCGTTCACCTATCATCATGTTGTACGAACGTTTCATGTGATTAATAATCGCTTGATCCATTTCGTCTCCCGCAACACGAACTGATTTTGAAAACACAATTCCACCTAAGGATATAACAGCCACTTCCGTTGTTCCGCCTCCAATATCTACAATCATGCTTCCCTGAGGTTCATGGACGGGCAAACCAGCCCCGATGGCAGCTGCCATCGGCTCTTCAATAATATATACTTTCTTGGCACCTGCCTGCATAGCACTTTCTGTAACAGCACGGCGTTCTACCGCTGTTATGCCAGAAGGGACACCGACAGCAACTCTTGGCCAGATTAGCCTTTTACGATTGTGTACTTTTTGAATAAAATACCGAAGCATTTGTTGTGTTGTCTCGAAATCTGCAATAACCCCGTCTTTCATGGGTCGTATTGCTACGATATTACCTGGAGTTCGCCCTATCATATTTTTTGCTTCATTCCCGACAGCACGAACTCGTCCTGTGTCTTTGTTGATAGCCACCACTGATGGCTCACTCAAAACAATCCCTTGTCCTTTCACATAAACAAGGGTATTGGCTGTCCCTAAATCTATAGCCATATCGTGGGAGAAAAGCCACGGTATTTGTCGAACCATCTGTAACACGCGTTTAGTCTCCTTAATGTGAATGGGTTATGTTAAAACAAAATATTCCATTGTCCCTTTGTATTAAAAAACTAATTATATCAAACATGGATTCTTTTTTGAAATTCATAAATATTTGAACTGTAACCAAATATCCTTTGCTTGGTTTACCTTATCCGTTATAATTGTTCTTATTTTACTTGAATGATTCTATGACATTACATAATTTTTATTAAAAATCACATAAATATCTGAGTGCATTAAAAAAATCTATTTAAGGAATTGTTTTATAGGGCAATTTTTGTTATTATATTATATAAAGGAAGAAAAGGATGGAGTATTTTTTCTGTCATTTTTAAGTTCTGATAGAAAGTTAATAAGATTATAAGGATTAAAAAGGCTTTTATTCTATAATGAACAGTTTCCTAAAGCAAATATCGTTATGGATTGTGTTTCTTATTATTATGGTTCTGGTTCTTTCAAACTTTTCGAAAGTGAAAGGACCGAAAAAGGAACTTCTTGAGCCCGATTTTGTTCAGCAATTAGCACAAGGAAATATTAAATCAGTAACAATCCGTGAAATAGGGAATAACCTTAAACAGGTTTATGCTGAATTGAAAGATGAAGTAGAGGGTCAAAAGAAAATACAATTTAACACAGACACATTTAAGGAAGAATGGAAAAATCAGTTAGATGAGCAAGGGGTAGTGTATAAATACGAAACCGAAAATCCATTATGGCAGGGATTATTGGTTAATGTTTTGCCCTTATTGATAATTATGGGTTTGTTCTGGTTTTTAATGTTTCGTCAGGTTCAAGGGGGTAGTAACAAAGCATTATCATTTGGGAAAAGCCGTGCACGGCTTGTAAATCAAAGTGATAAAGTAGTTACTTTTAACGATGTAGCAGGGGTTGACGAGGCAAAAGAGGAATTACAGGAGATTGTAGAATACTTGAAGGACCCAAAGAAATTTTCAAGGTTAGGTGGAAGAATTCCCCGTGGCGTTTTATTGGTAGGACCTCCAGGTTCTGGGAAAACATTATTAGCACGTGCAGTGGCAGGGGAGGCTAATGTTCCTTTCTTCAGTATAAGCGGTTCCGATTTCGTAGAGATGTTCGTAGGAGTTGGTGCCAGTCGCGTTCGCGATTTGTTCCAGCAGGGTTATAAAAATGCTCCATGCATTATCTTTATTGATGAAATTGATGCGGTTGGCAGACAACGTGGTGCAGGTTTAGGCGGAGGACATGATGAGCGTGAACAGACATTAAACCAGTTATTGGTTGAAATGGATGGTTTTAATAGTAATGAAGGGGTTATTCTCATGGCTGCAACCAATCGGCCTGATGTTCTCGACCGTGCGTTGCTCCGTCCTGGCAGATTTGACCGACAGATTGTAGTAGCCAATCCTGACGTACGTGGTAGAAAACAGATATTGGAAGTTCATATACGAAATCAAAAAGTTCCTATGGATGATGACGTTGACCTTGATGTATTGGCTCGGAGTACCCCTGGCTTCTCTGGTGCTGACCTCGCAAATATGGTAAATGAAGCTGCCTTGCTTGCTGCCCGAAGGAATAAAGATAAAGTAAGTATGATTGATTTCGAAGATGCCAAAGACCGTGTTTTAATGGGTCCTGCAAGAAAAAGTCTTGTGTTAAGTGCAAAAGAAAAATTACAAACCGCATATCATGAGGCAGGACATGTTCTGGTTGGGCGACTTTCTCCCGATGCAGACCCTATCCATAAAGCAACAATTATCCCACGGGGACCCTCTCTCGGAGTTACAAGTTTCCTGCCAGAAGAGGACCGTCATAACTTGACCAAAAAATGGTGCTTGGCAACAATTCGCGTTACAATGGGTGGTCGTGCTGCAGAAGAAATTGTGTTTAATGAGTTTACCAGTGGTTGTGCCAATGACTTACAACAGGCAACACGATTAGCACATTCAATGGTTTGTGAATGGGGAATGAGTTCATTAGGTCCTATCGCTTTTGGCAAGAATGAAGAGGTCTTTTTAGGACGAGACTTTGTGCGGATGCGTGAATTTAGTGAGGAAACAGCCGCTGCTGTCGACCGTGAGGTACATACAATTCTTGAAGATGCTTATAGAGACACAAAGGCACTTTTAGAAAAACATAAAGATATTTTAGATGCTTTGGCAAAAGCACTTTATGACAAAGAGACGCTTGAATCTGATGAGATAGACGAGATTATTAGCTCTATTGGAGGTGAACATATCCTTCCCGAACGCTGGAAAAAGGATAAACAAAAAAAGTTTACGGAAGAAGAGATTAAGCAACCACAAGAATCTACAGAGGAAATAGTAAAAACATTGCCTCCAAACCAACCACCACTGCCTGATTTGGCATGACTAATGTATTCGTTTATATTTTTGGGATAGGGAAAAATGTTAAAGCGAACGCAAGTGATAGGAATTTTGAATATTACCCCAGACTCGTTTTATGACGGTGGACTTTATTTTAATTTTGATAAGGCATATTCGCGTGCGTTACAGATGGTGAGTGAAGGTTGCGATTGGATAGATATTGGTGGTGAGTCCTCCCGTCCTTTTTCCGAATCAATCAGTGCAGAAGAAGAACAACGGAGAATTCTACCTGTTTTGCAAGCTCTTGAACAATTGCCAATTCCCCGTTCAGTAGATACATACAGAGCAGATACAGCAAGGAAAGCCTTGACATTTGGCGTTTCAATGGTTAATGATATATCAGCATTTCGGTTTGACCCAGAACTTGTGGAGGTGGTTGCCGAAGCCAAATGTAATTATATTTTAATGCATATGCAAGGAACCCCTAAAACAATGCAGTTGGAACCTCGATATAACGATGTGATTTCAGATATTTGTGCTTTCTTCGAAGAGCGATTAACGTTTGCAGTTAATCACGGAGTTGAAGAAGAGAAGATATGGCTTGACCCCGGTTTCGGTTTCGGTAAAAATGTGGAACAAAATTTAACTATATTGAGACGGATTGAAGAATTTAAAACATTTGGCAGACCTATTCTTAT
>JAIWNQ010000254.1 GCA_020216745.1 Candidatus Hydrogenedens sp. | reverse complement strand
TGGAACTTCTAACAAATCGACCATTGGTACTGTATTAGATTTGCCTGTTGACCAACGTATAGAAGGGACATCGGCAACAATTGCATGGGCAGTATTTAAAGGTGTACATGCCGTTAGAGTTCACCAAGTTAAGGAAATGGTTCGAGTTATTCGTATGACTGAGGCTATAATGTACGGAATAGAATAGAGGAAGGTAAATGTGAATATGAACAAACGACTTTTTGGAACAGACGGCGTTCGTGGTGTTGCAAATATTCACCCAATGACTGCGGAAATGGCTCTGAAAATAGGCAGAGCCGCAGGAACTATTTTTCAACGGGAAAAACGACAACATACAATCCTGATCGGTAAAGACACACGACGTTCGTGTTATATGCTTGAAAATGCACTGACAGCTGGACTGTGTTCTGTAGGTGTCCGTGTCTTGTTAACAGGTCCACTACCGACACCCGGCGTCTCGTATATTATGCGTAGTTTGCGATGCGATGGGGCTATTATGATTAGTGCGTCGCATAACCCTTACTACGACAATGGAATAAAAATATTTGGTCCAGACGGGTACAAAATTCCGGATGAAATTGAAGATGAAATTGAACGATTAATTCAAACAGGTGAAGTTGACCAGCTCCGTCCAACCGGAGAACACGTTGGTACCGCAAAACGGATTGACGATGCTGTTGGAAGGTATATCGAATTTGTCAAAGCAACTTTTCCTAAAGGCATGCGATTGGATGGTTTGCGGATTGTTGTCGATTGTGCAAATGGTGCAATGTATAGAGTCGGACCGGATACACTATCGGAATTAGGAGCAACCGTAATACCTATTGCTGATGAGCCAAATGGTGTAAATATCAATGACTGTTGTGGTTCTGTTTACCCAGAAGAGATGCGGGCACAGGTAATCCGTGAAAAAGCAGATGTAGGTATTGCTTTTGACGGGGATGGAGACCGATTGGTAATGGCTGATGCCCAAGGAAGATTACTGGATGGAAATGCTATCCTCGCAATTCTTGGAGTTGATTACTTAAAAAGAGGCATTCTTGGCAATAACACATTGGTAACAACAGTTATGTCAAATGTGGGGTTAGAGTTAGCCCTTCGATCTTTTGGGGGTAAGGTGGTTCGAACAGGAGTAGGAGACCGAACCGTCTCAGATACATTAAAAAAAGAGGGGTCAAACTTAGGTGGCGAACCTTCAGGTCATATCCTCCTAACAGATTATAATGTTACAGGCGACGCAATGATAGCCGCTTTGCAATTGCTGGCGATTATGATACGTTTAGATCAACCGCTATCTGAATTAGGAAAAATTTACCAGCCGTTGCCGGAACAGCACGGGAAAGTAACCTACGAGGGGAAAGCAAAACTAACGGAGGAAGAGTTAAATAACATAGCAAATACCGCAGAAAAAGAATTAAATGGTGATGGAAAAGTTGTAATACGATACTCAGGAACAGAACCCGTAGTCCGTATTATGGTTCAACACACCGAACTCCGCAAAGCAGAATTCTATTGCAAAAAATTGGTAGAACAAATATCATTATTGCTGAAAACGTAATTAACACTGGAGGTTTTTCTATGATAGAACTGGGTGTAAATATTGACCATGTTGCTACTTTGCGGGAAGCAAGAAAAGGAAAAGTACCTGATGTTATTACTGCTGGAAAGATATGTGAGATTGCAGGTGCTCATCAGATTACTGTTCACCTTCGTCAAGACCGTAGACATATTCAAGACCATGATGTGCGAGCACTTAAAGAAGTCCTTTTAGTTCGGCTTAATTTGGAAATGGCTACAGTGCCTGAAATAATTGCAATCGCCCACCAAATAGTCCCGCATACCGTTTGTCTTGTCCCTGAAAATCGACAGGAAATTACTACGGAGGGAGGGTTGGATGTTAAAGGACAAAAGGAAACATTGAAAAAAGTGGTAGACGGTATGCATGAGAGAGGGATTAAAGTCAGCATGTTTGTCGACCCTGAATCTGAACAAATTTCTGCAAGTGCTGAAATTGGAGCGGATAGTGTAGAACTTCATACAGGTGCCTATGCAAACGCCACAGGGAATCAAGTTGAAAAAGAATTAAAACGATTATATGAGGCAGGAAAAATTGCCAATCAATTAGGGTTGGCTTTGCATGCTGGACACGGCTTGACCGTGCGGAATCTTGAGCCAGTGGCAAGAATACCACATCTAAAAGAAGTCAATATTGGACATGACATTATAGCCCGCTCTATTTTTATAGGCTTAGACTCCGCTGTTAAAGAAATTTTGGCTATTCTTGAAAAAGTAAGTTCAAAGTAAAATAAGCTGAAATATTAATCGCCTATTAGGTAATTGCAAAATGTCACAAAAAAAAGTAACCGCAAAGATAACTCTTTTAAACGTGCTCCATGAACCGTTTGATAAACGGATGTATTATAAGCTGGCACAAAGTTTTATCAACAATGGTTACGACGTATATTCGATATGCCCTTGGAAGGAAGACACAGCCCCGACCAGTAACATTGGAGTTCATTTTATTATATATCCATATAAAAAAGGTTGGCTGAGTCGGATTAAATCAATATACACACTGTTTAAGTTAGGCAAACAGGTTTCCTCTGATATTTACATTGCACCAGAACCAGAATCCTGGGTCTCTGCCCTTCTAATCAAACTTCGTAAGGGCGGTAAAGTCATATTCGATATGCATGAGCATAACCCTAACAAGATGGCACAGTTCTTCCCTCGATTCTTACAGCCCATCATAGAATACCTCACGTTAAAGGTAATGCGAATCTTTGCACAGTTTACCGATATGATTATTTTGACTCGCGAAAGTTTTGAGCCAATGTGGTCAGGCATTTCCACTCCCAGAATTACCATTATAAATACAAATCATCTGCAAGACGTATGTTCTAATATCCCTCAGGAATTGATTGACAAATATGCTCATGTTCCGACCATTATCCATCAGGGAGTTTTTGGAACTATACGTGGTTCTTATCAACTATTAGATGCTATGGAAATAGCAGTAAAAGAAATTCCTGATTTATGTTGCATCGTATTAGGTGAATATGTTTATGGCAGTGAGGAAGAATATAAACAGGCAATCTTAGATAAAAAATTGGCTGACCATATCCATATGCTTGGTGTGGTTCCATTTGAAAAAGTGCCAGAATATATTAGAGTTTCTAAAATAGGACTTATCCTGTTTCAACCTGGGTTCTTAAATCATACCCTCGCCATGCCTCACAAATTGTTTGATTATATGCGAGAAGAAATCCCTGTAATTGTTCCTGACTTTGCTATTGAAGTATCGAAAATAGTTAAAGAAAGTGAATGTGGTCTATGTGTGGATGTGACCAATCCAAAAGCAATTGCAGACGCCATTATTTACCTTATTAAACACCCAGAAGAAGCTCAAAGATTGGGTAGAAATGGGAGAAAGGCTATTGAAATACGGTATAATTGGCAAAAGGAAGAAAAAATCCTCATCAAATCTATAGATAAACTTGTAGCTGGAAAGCATTCCGAATTTTTATAAAACTATTCAGGAACTATTTCATGCGTTTAAAATTCGATATACATACCCATACATGTGCATATTCTCCTTGCAGTTTGATTGAGCCTGAAGAATTACTCGAAAGTGCTGTTTCCGCAGGTTTAGATGGTATTGTCATTACAGAACATCACTATCAATGGACAGACAAGGAAATTCAGCAATTGAAAAAGAATGTTGATGTGAACGGCTTAATTGTATTTGCAGGAGCTGAAATAACAACCGATGCTGGAGACCTGATTGTTTTAGGGTTGCCCAATGAAGTCGTATCTCGGTGGAAAACCTATATTTCGATAGAAGAAGTCATTGCAGAAGTGGATTTAAATAATGGATTTTGTATAGCTGCACACCCAACACGACGTTATCATCATTTTGATGAACAATTAGAGAGATTACCTATACCTGCCATGGAGGTAATGAGTGTTAATATGAATGTAGAAGAACAAGAACGTGCAAAAACTTGGTCTCAAAGATTAAAGCGGATGCAAATATGTGCCAGTGATGCTCATCAATCCTGGCAGGTAGGAAAGTACTGGATAGAGGTTGAATTAGATACCCAAAATCAGTTAGATTTTTTAATAGCACTAAAAAAGGAACGATTTAAAATGGGGTCTTATTAATTTTACATAGTGAAAAGATAAAATGATGGAAGACGTAAACGAAGAAAAAAATAATATTACCAACGAGGCAAAAGACACGAATGAGGTTTCAGTCTGGAGCGAAATATTTTCTTTTATAAAAATTCTGGTATTATTTGTTTTCTGTGTTTGGTTTATACACTCATTTGTGGTGGAGGGTTATGAAGTCTGGGGACCATCCATGATGAACACACTTGACGAGGGTGACCGTATTTTAGTGTTCAAACTTCCGTGTGTTCTGAAGAACTTCCCTCTACTTCCCGAGCAATGGAAAATTCATGAGGGAGATATAGTTGTCTTTGAAGGTAAAGACGAAAACGACCGCCGTTATGTTAAACGGGTTATTGCTATGGTTCCTTCTCAACGTTTCAGTAATATCGCGAATGCTTCTGAAAATGCACAAAAGGAAATTCCTCAAAAAAAAGTGGAGTATTTTAAAAATAAAGTATATGTTAATAACCATATGTTGGAAGAAAACTACCTTGACCCAAAGTTGAGTATGTCGGATGAAGAGGATTTAGTGTTTTTACATCCAGGTGAATATTATGTTTTAGGTGATAACCGAAAAATTAGCAAAGATAGTCGGTTTTTCGGTCCTGTAACAGAAGACCAAATTGTAGGAAAAGCAATATTCCGTTTTTGGCCATTGAGTAAGATAGGCTGGCTGTGATATTCGACTTGATTTTATCTGATATTCACTTAAAGGTCGGGGAAGAAAACTTGCCCCGACGTAAAGAGTTTGAGATATTTTTAAGGGGACTGTGTGATAACCCACCAAGGAAAATTGTATGCCTCGGTGATATTTTCGATTTCTGGTTTGAATATAAGCATGTCCTTTTCTCCGATTATTTTGGCGTGTTAAGTGCTTTCCATGAACTTTATCGACAGGGTGTTGAGTTATTTTTCATTGGAGGCAATCACGATTTTTGGGCTGGAAAAACACTCGAACAGATTGGGTTCCATGTTTTAGAGTCCGGAACAACTATTGAGTTTGACCATTGCAAAGCAATGCTTATTCACGGCGATGGTCTAAATAAGAAAGATATAGGTTATCGTATATTCAAACGATTTGCCAGAAATCGGCTGATGATTTATTTATTTCGTATGGTTCATCCGGACTGTGCTATGGGCATAGCCAAATTAATGAGTAAAGGGAGCCGTGAATTACAAAAAGCCGATATAAACCGACATCAGAGAGAGGCAGAGATTATCAAAAAATATGCAATAGAAATACTTCATAAAACAAAATACGACGCCGTTATCTCCGGACATTGTCACCAGCCAGAATGTTCTACATTAACGATTGACAATCGGACATGTTGGTATATTAACGCTGGGGATTGGATAGAGAACAATACCTTCGTAAAATGGGATGGCAAACAATTCTCTATTTGTAGATATAAGCCAAACAAAGACTAATTTTCTGCTTTATACCCCCCGAGAAATATTACTGTTTCTTCTTAAAACCGACGCTTTTAGGATTTTGGATGGGGGCTGGGGGAATAGTTTCAGGTTTGCGTTCCTGCTGAGATGGTTTTTGTGATGTGTCACCTTTTATTTTTGGCTCTTGTTGTGGTGAAGGAATAGGGGTAGATTCAATCCGTTTAGGGACAGTAGATTGTTTTGGTTGTGGTGTTACTTGCTGGGTTTGAGTTGAAGTCTGTTTAATTCGTTGCTGTGCCTTGAGCATTTGGTCAATACATTCCCCTATCTCAACCCGTTTTGTTAAAAGTAAATCGGGATTCCTTGTAAAATTAACTAAATCAGGAACAATATCCTTAAAGTTGTAAATAATCTCTGCCTTCTGAATAAGTTCAGGGAATTTCCCGCTCTTTTTTAATTCCTCCAATAACTGGTTAAAAATGGTTAGATAGTCATAGTCCTCAATACCATCCCGAATGATTTCCCAACGAACAGAATTGATAGGTTCTTCCATCCCAGGATAAATAAGAAAACCGTCTCCATTGGTAGGAATTACATCCAGAGGACATGCTTCCGGATCTTTTTCTTTAGAATAATTAACACACCAATAGTGTACTCCTTTAATACCCAACATCCAGGTTTGCCAGAAAAAGATACGATGTTCTATTCCTGCAAAGTCCAAAAAGAAATTGGCATACGGCCGTGGTGGTGCATGGTTAACACACCACCATACCTCTTTACCACGTTGAATTTTTTCTAAAATAGTTCTGTTATATGGCGTATCCATCACAGGACTGTGAATAGTCCATATATCAATATTCTCTGGTAAGACGGGGTTTAATCCACGTGTCGTAATCATTAAAGGAATCTCGGGTGCAAGTGTTTTCCATTGATTGGCTACACTTAATAATTTTTCCACATCCTCTTCTTTCGGAAATTCCCACAATGGAACGAAGGTATACTTTACCAAATTATTTCGTTGCAGGAAGTTATACAAAATCGTTACTTTTTCAGGCTGATTTATCAATTGTGTAGGTAAAGAAAAATTTGTTATTCCTGTCTTTTTTAGTTTTTGAATTTTAGGAAGGATGTTATTCAATTCCTGTTCATAATTTTCCGTCTTTGGCATGGGTAGCTGAGTAAGTTCTCGTAGAGTCACACGATGTTCAATAGCATTCTCCAGATACATTGAAGCAAGTAATGAGGCATCGGGCTTTTTACCTAAAAGGGTTTGAGTATTGCGAATGGCACAATCCCACGAGAAACCAAAGTCTGTTTTTAATGTAGGTGTTTCAGGCAATACAAATTCAAATACATGGATGTTCAATGCGATTTCAATAGGGTCAAAAGTATTACTTTGCAACTCCAGGTAGCCTTGATATTCCCCCGGTGGCAAACTTTCTGGGGCGTATACCGTTACCCAGAAGGCAGACGTGCTTTGTGGGGCTATCTTTATTCGTTGTGTTGGCTTCAACGCATCAGGCCAGAAACCTGTGGGTCCTTCATAGTAGGAAGGAACAACTACGGGGTGGAATTTAACCTCATGAAAAGAAAATGCGTCGGGTGGAATAGGAATACCAGTCCTTTCATCTTTTATGTCTGATAAGATTGCTTGGACAGAACAGGCTTCTTCACCATTATTGCGAATTGCAATTTGAAAAGATTCACGTTCTCTCCTTGCAAGGTAAATCTTATAAACTTTTTGACCCTCTGTTGTGGGTTCTGGATTGTCTTCTGGAAAAATCTTGAATAGCGGATTTTCAAACCAAATTTTTGTCCTTGAACCTTTGAATAAAAGATTCCTTTTTAATTTCCGTGGTCCTTTATCTAATGCTTTTGGAGCATCAGTCCATGGCGGAAACAACTCTTCATGCGGATTTAACGAGGGTTCAGGAGTTCCAACAACAAACTGTGTATCTATACCACCGTGGGGAGACCCCGTTTCTTTGCCAAGATAATATTGTTTCCCTTCTTGTTCTAATTGGGCAAGAAAATCATACCTCCCAGGAGAAGGTGCTTCCCAGTTATATGTGCAACGTATGAGGATATTCGGTTGAAAATCAAATTTTTTGGTCGGTAATTTCCATACTTTACCATCAGAACCAAGAACACGCGATTGAATTCTCATATTCTTAAACTCACGATTCGGCGAAAGAAGCAAGACCAATTTCCCATCCTCATAATAGTCCACTTGCCCTGCCATTTCATCAGAGGCAAAACTTACATGACTAAGTCCACGAACAATTGATAGTTTATACATTGTCGACCAGACATCTCCGGGTTTGAGTAAAGTAGGTAAGAACCAGGATTGAACCCCTTGCTTGTTTTCTTTTGGCTCCCACACTGCAAGGTAAGAATGGAGCATATCCGCATGGAAAATCAAGCATACATTTTCTAACAACTCAGGGTCGGTATAGGCTGACCAGTTCCGTGATGCAAGCAAATGATGACTTGAATCAATGGATAAAATACCGTCGGTTGAAGGTATCTCTAAACGGTCTCCTTCGTTCCACTTTCCACCAGGGTTTATCGAATTTGCTACCCACGGAGCTATCCATTGATTCTCTGTGCCTTCATTTTTGACAGTAAGTTTTACCGTAACCCCTGCTTCATGTGGTAAAAGTTCCATCGTACGTTTTACATACAATCCTTGTATATTCGGTCCTTCACAATTGTAAGTGTAGTTAATCACTCTTTTACCGTCAGGAAGATTCGTTACGTCCCATTGTTCATTAATCTTACGATTTGGCACGTAAAAACTACCAACACCAAATCCTTCCTGAAACATCCCTAAAGGACCCGCTATATTATCAGGCGGATTTATCAACCCTAACTGGGAAATGACCCCTTGCTGTGAAGGGTCAACTTTTAACCAGAGATATTGTGTCCTTATTTCCGTTTCGCCTTTAATAGGTTCGCCTATTAACCTCGTAGGTATAAGAAAAAAAATAAGTACCAATCTAAGCAAACAATTTCTAAACAACGTTATGCCCATAGCCAATTGTCCAATCACAACAAACTATAATTAAGACCTCTGAATAAGAGGAGTAAAAAATTTTATGTAAATTATACACATTTTCATAGATGAAATCAGATTTACAAATCAAAGTAAACAAGAACTCAGAAGGTTATTCCTCCCTGTTTCAGTCTATTTTCACCCATACTATTTTGTTATTTTCTATTGTTCTTTCTCTCTTTTTATTACCTATGCATACGTCTCCACCTCACGCTTCAAATTATACCCCGCCACCAACAAAAAATGATACGTCCCATTCTTTTCTAACCCCCGAAACCGACACCGCACATATCCCATCCAATGCTTTAATATCGCAAAGGGTAATTCCACTCCTCCCCCCCGCACCTTCGGTATAGCACGATTCCGCAACCGACATAGCATTGCCTCGTTTGTTACTACCCCATTAAAGCCAATTCCCAAAAACTCTCGAAAAGATAGACTATCTACTATCTATTTCCTCTGTCTGCGGGGCTGATAACCCATAACATGCCTGTAAAAATAAATTCCCCAACTCCGCTCCATTCCTTTCATCATACCTCGTTGCCTTTTATTCATGGATGGTCTTACTAAATTGTGTAATTGTCCAACTACTTCCCTAATTTTCATACCTCTCCCCTCTCTTTTTGTTTCACTTTTTTAACCCCCTTTTCCTTTATAATTTATCTCTAAGATACCAACATAAAATAAAACTTATTCAAAGTCTCATGTATTAAGTAGCAAAGACACTCTTGTCTGTGTTTCTGTGTAATTAATTTAATTACTTAAATCATTGCAAATCAAACAAAATTATTTAACCACAGAGTTCACAGAGGGACACGGAGAAGCACAAAGGGGTATAGCGGTTGCTTTTTTTCTTTTCTCAGTGTAACTCCGTATATCTCCGTATTCTCTGTGGTTTATTTTTTTAAGCACGGAGTTCCAGACATCCCTGTCTTTGTAGAAAAAAAATGCCTGCCTTGGCTAAGGCTTTCTATCCCTTTTTCAGGCATTAGCCATGCAGGCAAGATTCGGATGTATTGGTGTGAGGAAAATTGTATGCGTCAGACCTGTCCGAACTGTCAGACAAAGATAAACAATGTTTCGACATGCATTAGCCATACGGGCAAGGTTTGAATGTATTGGTGTGGGGATAATTGTATGCGTCAGACCTGTCCGAACTGTCAGACAAAGATAAACAATGTTTCGACATGCATTAGCCATACAGGCAAGGTTTGAATGTATTGGTGTGAGGAAAATTGTATGCGTCAGACCTGTCCGAACTGTCAGACAAAGATAAACAATGTTTTACCATGCATTAGCCATACGGGCAAGGTCTGAAAGAAAAGAAGCCCGCCTTGGCTAAGGCTTTCTATCCCTTTTTCAGGTATTAGCCATACGGGC